>NZ_MNQN01000061.1:0-12045 GCF_001915455.1 Bacteroides sp. 43_46
ACGTCCCTTCACTTCTTCCAATACAGCCTTAGCAATAGAAGTAGAAACCTGAGCGTGATGAGAGTAAACCATTGATGAAGTTGCACGACCTGAAGTGATAGTACGCAACGCTGTTACATAACCAAACATTTCAGCCAACGGAACCATTGCCTTCACGATACGAGCACCCGAACGACTAGACTCCATACCTTCTACCTGACCACGCCGCTTATTCAAGTCACCAATAACGTCACCCATGTTTTCTTCCGGGGTCACAACTTCCAGCTTCATGATAGGTTCCATTAGTACAGGCCCTGCCTTGGAACAAGCATTCTTATATGCTTGGATAGCACAGATTTCGAAAGACAACTGGTCAGAGTCAACTGGGTGGAATGAACCATCAACCAAAGTTACCTTCAGTGAATCCAACGGATAACCGGCCAATACACCATTTTTCATTGCAGTTGTGAAACCTTTCTGAACTGACGGGATAAATTCCTTAGGAATATTACCACCCTTCACTTCATCGATAAACTGCAATCCACCTTCTTTGAAGTCTTCATCAACCGGACCGATCTTAACAATGATATCAGCAAACTTACCACGTCCACCTGATTGTTTCTTATAAACTTCACGAAGATCAACTGTTTTAGTAATAGCTTCTTTATAGTTAACCTGAGGTTTACCTTGGTTGCATTCTACTTTGAACTCACGTTTCAAACGGTCAATAATAATATCCAAGTGAAGCTCACCCATACCAGAAATAACAGTTTGACCTGTTTGTTCGTCAGTTTTCACTGTAAACGTCGGGTCTTCTTCAGCCAGTTTAGCCAAACCGTTAGACAATTTATCCATGTCTTTCTGAGTCTTAGGTTCTACAGCAATACCAATTACCGGTTCCGGGAAGTCCATAGATTCAAGCACAATCGGAGCAGTTTCATCACACAAAGTATCACCAGTGTGAATGTCTTTAAAACCTACACCAGCACCAATATCCCCAGCACCAATTACCTCAACCGGATTCTGCTTGTTTGAGTGCATCTGGAACAGACGAGAAACACGTTCTTTTTTGCCTGAACGAGAGTTATAGATATAAGAACCAGCCTCAATCTTACCTGAGTATACACGGAAGAAAGTCAAACGCCCTACATACGGGTCGGTGGCGATCTTAAATGCCAAAGCTGAAGTCTTTTCGTCATCACTAGGCTTACGATCTTCTTCAGCACCCGTATCAGGATTTGTACCAATTACGTTTTCCGTATCCAATGGAGAAGGCAAGAAAGCACAGACATAATCAAGCAACGTCTGAACCCCCTTGTTCTTAAATGAAGAGCCGCAAAGCATCGGAACAACAGCCATCTGAACAGTTGCATTACGAAGAGCTCTCAATACTTCTTCTTCAGTAATAGTAGAAGGATCATCGAAATATTTCTCCATCAAAGTATCGTCAAATTCAGCTACTTTTTCAAGCATTTTATCTCTCCATTCGTTAGCTTCATCAACAAGGTCAGCCGGAATTTCTTCTACGCTATAATCAGCACCCATTGTTTCGTCATGCCAATAGATAGCTTTCATTTTAATCAAGTCAACAAGACCTTTGAAAGATTCCTCAGCACCGATAGGTACAACGATGGGACAAGGATTAGCACCCAAAACGTCCTTCATCTGACGCACAACTTCAAAGAAGTCAGCACCGGAACGGTCCATTTTGTTTACGTATGCGATACGTGGTACATTATATTTATCAGCCTGGCGCCATACAGTTTCTGATTGCGGTTCTACACCACCTACTGCACAGTAAGCAGCAACAGCACCATCCAAAATACGCAATGAACGTTCTACCTCTGCGGTAAAGTCAACGTGCCCCGGAGTATCAATCAAGTTGATTTTATAAGTATCACCAGCATACTTCCATCGTGTAGTTGTTGCGGCAGATGTAATAGTAATACCACGTTCTTGTTCCTGTTCCATCCAGTCCATAGTAGCAGCACCGTCATGCACCTCACCAATTTTGTGAGTCAATCCGGTGTAGAACAGGATACGTTCAGAAGTTGTTGTCTTTCCGGCATCGATGTGAGCCATGATACCGATATTACGAGTCAAATGTAAATCTTGCTTAGCCATTTTATATCCTTTACTTTAAGTTTTTAATTGATTGTATCTTAATAGTATTAGAATCTAAAATGAGCAAATGCACGGTTAGCTTCAGCCATTCTATGCATATCTTCTTTACGCTTGTATGCACCACCTTGTTCATTGAAGGCATCCATGATTTCAGCAGCTAACTTATCAGCCATTGATTTACCACCTCTTTTACGAGCAAACAGAATCAAGTTCTTCATTGAGATTGATTCCTTACGGTCCGGACGGATTTCTGTAGGAACTTGGAAAGTAGCACCACCTACACGGCGAGACTTAACTTCCACTTGCGGAGTCACATTATCCAAAGCCTTTTTCCAGATTTCGAGAGCAGATTTTTCTTCATTAGGAAGTTTTACTTTCACTGTTTCCAGAGCGGCATAAAAGATTTCATAAGATGTATTCTTTTTACCATCATACATCAAGTGGTTTACAAACTTAGAAACCTTTTGATCATTAAAAACGGGATCCGGAAGGATAACGCGTTTTTTAGGTTTTGCTTTTCTCATTTGTTTGAAAAATAATGTTTTTGTTCTTGGTTGTTACTTCTTGACTTCTTCAACTCTCCCTCCGGAGAATTTACTCAACCCTTAGCATCTCCAACAAACTAAAACGTAAGTTATTACTTTAATTTTAATTAGATTTTAATCCTTATTTCTTTTTAGCTGGTGCAGCTTGTCCCGGTTTCGGACGTTTAGCTCCGTATTTAGAACGTCTTTGAGTACGGCCAGCAACACCTGCTGTATCAAGTGTACCACGAACGATGTGATAACGTACACCCGGAAGGTCCTTTACACGACCGCCACGTACCAAAACGATTGAGTGTTCCTGCAAGTTGTGTCCTTCTCCCGGAATGTAAGAGTTTACCTCTTTTTGGTTAGTCAAACGTACACGAGCTACTTTACGCATTGCAGAGTTCGGCTTCTTCGGAGTAGTAGTATATACTCTCACGCAAACGCCACGTCTTTGGGGACATGAATCCAAGGCAGGAGATTTACTTTTCTCCACCAGCACTTCGCGTCCTTTTCTTACTAATTGCTGAATTGTAGGCATTTTAATTGTTTTTTGATTTATATTATTGTTATATCCCTCACGCTTCGCCTTTTACACTCGCCAAAGGAGAAATAGGAGACTCATCAGAAATACGGATCGAACCGAATACACGTTCATATTTAGCTATATTGTCTTCCAATGCCCGTAGTAGGCGTTTTGCATGTTCAGGAGCTACAATGATACGAGATTGCACACCAGCTTTTGGTACACCCGGCATCACACGTACAAAATCAAGAATAAACTCAGAACTCGAATGAGTAATAATAGCAAGATTTGCATAAGTTCCCTGTGCAACTTCTTCTTTTAATTCAATCTGTAACTGCCCGTTGTTATTTTGTTCTTCCATGTTTAATATGATTAAAGTTATCCTGCAAAATAACACATTTTTCCTGAGACAGAGATAATACATCCCAATAAAAAAGGAACAAAAAAGGAGCAACTGCCCAATATAGCAACTGCTCCTTCTCATATAGTCAATTGAATTGTATTATTCTACTTCGTTGTAGTCAAGTACTGTTTTCTTATTAGCCAAAATACGATCATATTCTTCTTTTGATCCAACAATAAGTTTCTCAAATTCACGCTGACCTGTACCAGCCGGAATCAAATGACCACAAATCACATTTTCCTTCATACCTTCCAATTTATCAATCTTACCGTTGATAGCAGCCTCATTCAATACTTTCGTTGTTTCCTGGAAAGAAGCAGCTGACATAAAGCTTGAAGTCTGCAAAGCAGCACGTGTTATACCTTGAAGAATCTGAGTAGATGTAGCAGCCACAGCGTCACGAACCTCAACAGGTTTCAAGTCACGACGTTTCAGCATACTGTTCTCATCACGCAACTTACGAGCAGTAACAATCTGTCCCGGTTGTAGGTTTTGAGAATCTCCAGCATCAACCACAACTTTTTTACCCCAAATACGATCGTTTTCTTCCATGAACTCCAACTTGTCAACAACTTGTTGCTCCAAGAAGCGAGTATCACCCGGCTCTTCAATCTGTACCTTACGCATCATCTGACGGACAATAATCTCGAAGTGCTTGTCATTGATCTTCACACCCTGCAAACGATATACATCCTGAACTTCATTTACGATATATTCCTGTACAGCCGTAGGACCTTTAATCGCCAAAATATCCGCCGGTGTAGTGGCACCGTCAGACAATGGAGTACCAGCACGTACATAGTCATTCTCCTGCACCAAGATTTGTTTAGATAATGCAACCAGATACTTCTTAACTTCACCAGTCTTGGAAGTTACGATGATCTCACGGTTACCACGTTTGATCTTACCCATTGTCACCTCACCATCGATTTCAGAAACGACAGCTGGATTCGACGGGTTACGAGCTTCAAACAATTCGGTTACACGAGGAAGACCACCCGTGATATCACCTGCCTTACCAACGGCACGCGGAATCTTCACGATTACTTCACCAGCTTTCACTTTCTGACCGTTTTCAATAATCACGTGACCACCTACCGGTAAGTTATACGTACGGATCAAGTCACCGTCTTCTGTTAAAATATGAGCCGAAGGAACTTTTGTCTTATCCTTAGATTCAATAATAATAATTTCACGAAGGCCTGTTGCTTCATCCGACTCAACCTTATAAGTAACGTTTTCAATTACGCCCTCAAATTCGATCTTACCGGTTGCTTCAGTTATAATAACAGCGTTGAACGGGTCCCATTTAGCAATCAACTTGCCTTTTTCTACCAAATCACCGTCACCAACATACAGTGTTGAACCATAAGGAACATTATGAGTAGAAAGAACGATTCCAGTGTTCACATCTACGAAACGAACTTCAGCCAAACGACCTACTACCACCTTCGCAGCTTCACCCATTTCATCTACAATATCTACTGTACGCAACTCTTCAAACTCAAGACGTGCATTATTTTTAGCAACAATACTTGCATTAGCTGCAATATTGGCAGCAGTACCACCTGCGTGGAATGTACGCAATGTCAACTGTGTACCCGGCTCACCGATAGACTGAGCAGCAATTACGCCGACAGCTTCACCTTTCTGAACCATACGACTCGTAGCAAGGTTACGTCCATAACACTTAGCACAAACACCCTTCTTAGCTTCACAAGTCAATACCGAACGAATTTCAACACTCTCGATCGGAGAATCCTGAATCTTTTTGGCAATTTCTTCTGTAATTTCTTCCCCACCAGCAACCAACAGTTCACCGGTAGTAGGATGAATAATATCATGCACGGAAACACGACCTAAGATACGTTCGTACAGAGTTGCAATAACTTCATCGTTATTTTTAAGGTCTGTACAAACCAATCCACGGAGTGTACCGCAGTCTTCTTCTGTAATAATCACATCATGCGATACGTCAACCAGACGACGAGTCAGATAACCGGCATCGGCAGTCTTCAAAGCCGTATCCGCCAAACCTTTACGAGCACCGTGAGTAGAGATAAAGTACTCCAACACAGAAAGCCCTTCTTTAAAGTTCGACAAAATCGGGTTTTCAATAATCTGCCCACCTTCTGCTCCCGCTTTCTGCGGTTTTGCCATCAAACCACGCATACCAGACAACTGACGAATCTGTTCTTTAGAACCACGGGCACCAGAGTCAAGCATCATATATACAGAGTTGAAACCTTGATCATCCGAAGAAATAGTCTTCATCAAGATATTAGACAACTCTGAGTTAACATGCGTCCATATATCAATCACCTGGTTATAACGTTCATTGTTAGTGATGAAACCCATATTATAGTTGTTTACGACTTGCTCAACTTCGTCATAACCTTTCTGTACCAGTGTTTCTTTTTCTTTCGGAATAATAATATCACCTAAGTTGAATGACAGACCACCTTTGAATGCCATCTGGTAACCTAAATTCTTGATTCCATCCAGAAAGTCAGCAGCTTTAGCTACACCACAAACCTTAATTACATCACTAATAATATCACGAAGAGATTTCTTAGAGATAATAGTATTGATATAACCCGCTTCGGGCGGAACGATTTCGTTCACAATCACACGACCTACGGAAGTTTCGCGCATCACGTCTACAATATTACCATTTTCATCAACGTCTTTCACGATTACCTTCACCGGAGCGTGGATATCTACCTTACCTTCATTATAAGCAATCAACGCTTCTTCCGGTCCGTAGAACGTCAAACCTTCCCCTTTTGCACCAGCACGCAACTTAGTAATGTAGTACAAACCAAGAACCATATCCTGTGCAGGCACAGTAATAGGCGCACCGTTTGCCGGATTCAAGATATTATGTGATTGAAGCATCAACATTTGTGCTTCAAGAATAGCTTCGTTACTCAAAGGCAAGTGAACAGCCATTTGGTCACCATCAAAGTCGGCATTAAATGCCGTACATGCCAAGGGGTGCAACTGGATAGCCTTACCTTCGATCATCTTAGGCTGGAAAGCCTGAATACCCAAACGGTGCAATGTCGGTGCACGGTTCAACAGTACAGGATGTCCTTTCATTACATGCTCCAGAATATCCCAGATCACAGGTTCCTTACGGTCAACAATTTTCTTTGCAGACTTAACAGTCTTAACGATACCACGTTCAATGAGTTTACGAATAATAAACGGCTTGTACAATTCTGCAGCCATTAATTTAGGAATACCGCATTCCCCCATCTTCAATTCCGGGCCAACAACGATTACCGAACGCGCAGAGTAGTCAACACGTTTACCTAACAAGTTCTGACGGAAACGTCCCTGTTTACCTTTCAAACTGTCAGACAAAGATTTCAACGGACGGTTAGCATCTGTCTTCACTGCACTTGACTTACGTGAGTTATCGAACAATGAGTCCACAGATTCCTGAAGCATACGTTTTTCGTTACGTAAAATCACTTCCGGAGCCTTAATTTCGATCAGTCTTTTCAGACGGTTGTTACGAATAATCACACGACGATATAGATCATTCAAGTCCGAGGTAGCGAAACGGCCACCATCCAACGGAACCAACGGTCGAAGCTCAGGCGGGATAACCGGTACAATACGTACAATCATCCATTCCGGCTTGTTACGTCCACGTGATGCACGGAATGATTCTACTACCTGAAGACGTTTCAATGCTTCATTCTTACGCTGCTGTGATGCATCGTTACCAGCACGATGACGAAGTTCGTAAGACAAAGCATCCAGGTCCAAACGAGCCAGCAAATCATAGATAGCTTCAGCACCCATCTTAGCGATGAATTTGTTTGGATCATTATCCTCAAGATATTGATTATCTTTCGGAAGTGTATCAAGAATATCCAGATACTCTTCTTCAGAAAGCAAATCATATTCAGCTACGCCATCTTCAGCTTTCACACCCGGCTGAATAACAACATAACGTTCGTAGTATATAATCGAATCCAACTTCTTCGTCGGTAATCCGAGCAAATAACCGATTTTATTAGGGAGCGAACGGAAATACCAAATGTGAGCCACCGGGACCACCAACTGAATATGTCCCATACGCTCACGACGTACCTTCTTTTCAGTAACTTCCACACCACAACGGTCGCAGACGATACCTTTATAACGGATACGTTTGTATTTACCGCAATGACACTCATAGTCCTTTATAGGACCAAAAATGCGTTCACAAAACAAACCGTCACGTTCGGGTTTGTAAGTACGGTAATTAATGGTTTCAGGCTTCAAAACTTCACCACTCGAATTCTCAAGGATTTCTTCCGGAGAAGCCAGACCAATTGAGATCTTCGAGAAATTACTTTTCGTCTTATTTTCTTTTCTAAAAGCCATACTCTATATAATTGAGATTTGATAATTGAATCATTAGAAATTGAAAAGGTGCGAATGTCAATGAACCTTCATAGGTGCATTGACATCACACATTCTTTCAGTATTTTATTCTAGGTTGATACTCAAGCCTAACCCTCTCAACTCGTGTAACAATACGTTCAAGGATTCCGGAATACCAGGTTGCGGCATCGGTTCACCTTTCACAATTGCTTCATAAGCCTTCGAACGTCCTACTACGTCATCAGACTTAATAGTCAGAATTTCCTGTAGGATATGAGCAGCGCCAAAGCCTTCAAGTGCCCAAACCTCCATTTCTCCGAAACGCTGACCACCGAATTGTGCTTTACCACCAAGAGGTTGCTGAGTAATCAATGAGTACGGGCCAATAGAACGAGCATGCATTTTGTCTTCAACCATGTGCCCTAACTTCAACATGTAAGTCACACCTACGGTAGCTGCCTGGTCAAACTGCTCACCTGTACCGCCATCACAAAGATAAGTTTTACAGTAACGAGGCAATCCAGCTTTGTCTGTCCATTCGTCCAAATCTTCCATTGTAGCACCATCGAAAATAGGAGTTGCGAATTTCACGCCCAATGTCTTTCCGGCACGTCCAAGCACAGCTTCAAAAATCTGTCCGATGTTCATACGAGAAGGCACGCCCAACGGATTCAATACGATATCAACCGGAGTACCATCAGCCAAGAACGGCATATCTTCCTGACGTACAACACGTGACACGATACCCTTGTTACCGTGGCGACCTGCCATTTTATCACCGACACCGATCTTACGTTTCTTAGCAATATATACTTTAGCCATCTGGATAATACCAGCCGGAAGTTCGTCACCGATAGTAATAGCAAACTTCTTACGTTTCAGTTCAGCATCCAGTTCTTTGTATTTCTTGATGAAATTCATCACCAAGTCACGAATCATACCGTTAGCATGTTCATCACTAGTCCAATTACTTAACTGGATAGAAGTAAAATCGAGTGAATCGAAATCAGATGCACTAAACTTAGAGCCTTTAGCGATAACCTCCGCACCCAAATAGTCTTTCACACCTTGAGAAACCTTACCTTCGGTCAAAATCATCAATTTTTTAACCAAGATACGTTTCAAGTCTGCTACCTTTGATTCAAATTCATCATCAATCTTAGGCAACAATGCTTTGTCAGCCAGCTTGGAGCTACGATTTTTGATAACACGTGAGAACAGCTTCTTATCAATTACGACACCTTTCAAAGAAGGAGAAGCTTTCAATGAAGCATCTTTTACATCACCAGCCTTATCACCGAAGATTGCACGAAGCAATTTTTCTTCCGGAGAAGGATCAGATTCACCTTTCGGTGTAATCTTACCAATCATAATATCACCCGGTTCGATACGGGCACCGATTCTTACAATACCGTTTTCATCCAGATCTTTTGTAGCTTCTTCACTTACATTCGGAATGTCAGAAGTCAATTCTTCCATACCACGTTTCGTTTCACGAACTTCCAGAGAATATTCTTCTACGTGTACAGAAGTCAACAAGTCTTCACGTACCACACGTTCATTCAAAACGATAGCATCCTCATAGTTGTAACCCTTCCAAGGCATATAAGCGACTAATAGGTTTTTACCCAATGCCAACTCACCTTTTTCAGTAGAATAACCTTCTGTCAGGATATCGCCTTTCTTCACACGTTGACCTTTGTCACAAATCGGACGCAAGTCAATAGTCATATTCTGGTTGGTTTTACGGAATTTAGGAATTCTATATTCTTTCAAAGCCGGCTCGAAGCTAACAAACTCTTCATCTTCCGTACGGTCGTACAAAATACGAATAGTAGTAGCATCCACGAAATCAACGACACCATCACCTTCAGCAGTGATTTGTGTACGAGAGTCTCTGACCAACTGGCGTTCGATACCTGTACCAACAATCGGCGCCTCACTTCTCAAAAGAGGAACTGCCTGACGCATCATGTTTGATCCCATCAACGCACGGTTAGCATCGTCATGTTCCAGGAACGGAATCAATGAAGCTGCAATTGATGCAATCTGTTGGGGAGAAACGTCCATAAGATCTACCTCCGCTGGTTCGACAACCGGGAAATCAGCATCCTGACGAGATTTTACTTTATTACGCACAAATGTACCATCATCATTCAATGGAGCATTACCCTGTGCAATAATTTTTTCTTCTTCTTCCTCAGCAGTCAGATAAATCAGGCCATTATCAGATAGGTCCACTTTTCCGTTTTCTACCTTGCGGTACGGAGTTTCAATGAATCCTAACTCGTTAATCTTAGCAAACACACACAATGAAGAAATCAAACCGATATTCGGACCTTCAGGAGTCTCAATCGGACAAAGACGACCATAATGCGTGTAGTGAACGTCACGAACCTCAAATCCAGCGCGTTCACGAGAAAGACCACCAGGTCCCAATGCAGACATACGGCGCTTATGTGTAATTTCAGCCAACGGGTTTGTCTGGTCCATGAACTGAGACAACGCATTCGTTCCGAAAAATGAATTGATAACAGAAGAAATGGTCTTAGCATTAATCAAATCAATCGGAGTAAACACTTCATTGTCACGAACATTCATACGTTCACGAATCGTACGGGACATACGAGCCAGACCAACGGCAAACTGATTAGAAAGCTGTTCACCTACTGTACGTACACGACGATTGCTCAAGTGGTCAATATCATCCACATCTGCCTTTGAGTTAATTAACTCAATCAGATATTTAATGATTTCAATAATATCTTCCTTCGTGAGGACACGTACGTCCATATCAGTCGTCAGATTCAATTTTTTGTTGATTCTATAACGCCCCACATCACCAAGGTCATATCGTTTTTCCGAGAAGAAGAGGTTGTTAATAACTTCACGTGCACTTGCGTCATCAGCCGGATCAGCATTACGCAACTGACGGTAGATATACAACACAGCCTCCTTTTCCGAGTTACTCGGATCCTTCTGCAACGTATTATATATGATAGAGAAATCGGACTGGTTCGGTTCATCCTTATGCAAAAGGATGTTCTGAACTCCCGATTCCAGAATTTCATCTATATGCTCCTCTTCCAGTACGGTTTCACGATCGATAATAACTTCGTTACGTTCGATAGAAACCACCTCACCGGTATCTTCATCAACGAAATCTTCAATCCATGTTTTCAAGACACGTGCAGCCAGTTTACGGCCCAGCACTTTCTTCAGATTTGTCTTGTTAACCTTCACATCTTCTGCAAGGTTGAAAATCTCAAGAATATCTTTGTCGTTCTCGAAGCCGATCGCACGCAACAGAGTAGTTACCGGCAATTTCTTCTTACGGTCAATGTATGCGTACATCACGTTATTGATGTCAGTAGCAAACTCAATCCACGAACCTTTAAACGGAATAATACGAGCCGAATAAAGTTTCGTACCATTGGCATGCACACTCTGACCGAAGAATACACCCGGAGAACGGTGAAGCTGTGACACAACTACACGTTCGGCACCATTAATGACGAAAGTAGCCTTATCAGTCATATAAGGAATCGGGCCGAGGAATACGTCCTGAATCACTGTATCAAAATCCTCGTGATCGGGATCCGTACAGTATAGCTTAAGTTTCGCTTTTAAAGGAACACTATAAGTAAGCCCACGCTCTATACAATCATCAATGGTATAGCGCGGCGGATCAATATAATAGTCCAAAAACTCAAGAACAAAATTGTTTCTTGTATCGGCAATAGGGAAGTTTTCAGCAAATACTTTATACAAACCCTCATTCTTGCGCTTTTCAGGTGGGGTATCTAATTGTAGAAAGTCTTGGAATGACTTCAATTGTACTTCCAGGAAATCCGGGTATTCAAGCGGATTCTTAGTCGAAGCAAAATTAACTCTTTGATTTACAGTATTTGAAGACATCTGTCAATGAATTTGGAGAACTTAATTTGAAATATATACACAAAAAGGTTAAGAATCCTCTTGCGAAGGATTCCTAACCGAATTACCTGATTACCAGGCCAATGTTATTTAAGTTCAACTTCAGCTCCAGCTTCTTCCAATGTTTTCTTCAATGATTCTGCTTCGTCTTTAGCCAAACCTTCTTT
>NZ_MNQN01000062.1:0-11995 GCF_001915455.1 Bacteroides sp. 43_46
GATATTTATACTTCTTCCGTGTTAAATCATGGAGTTGTTGTAGAAGATAATGCTCATGTTGGCGCTTGTAGTTTTGTTATACGCAGAGTTAAAGCTGGTACTACTGTTATGGGAAATCCTGCTAAAAGATTAATATAAATAATAAATAAGATGGAATTAGTAGACTTTATTGAAAAATTTGCTGAGCAATTTGATGATGTAGATGTAGAACAACTTAGTTCTACAACTAAATTTCGCGAGTTAGATGGTTACACATCGCTGGTTGCTCTATTGATTATTACAATGATTGATGAGGAATATGATGTCACTGTTACTGGTGATGATATGAAACAGCAGGCAACTATTGGTGATTTGTATAATTTGGTATCTTCCCGTTTGTAATGTATAATCCTTTTTCTTTAGAAGGGAAGACTGTACTAGTTACAGGTGCTTCATCCGGTATCGGACGAGCTACTGCCATTGAATGTTCGAAGCTGGGAGCAACTTTAGTTCTGACAGGTAGGAATGAGAGTGCTTTGCAAGAAACTAAAGAGTTGCTATCTGATTCAAATAAAGAGCATTTAATGCTGGTTGCTGATTTAAGAATAGAAGAATCCTGTGAGAAATTGGTGGCTCAATTACCAGTATTGGATGGCTTTGTTTGCAATGCGGGAATAGGAAAAATGTTACCATTGCAATTCTACTCTTTGGATGTACTAAACGAAGTATTTCAGATGAATTGTTTTGTTCCTATGCTGCTACTGAAAAAGAAACTGAGAAATTCATCTTCAGTAGTCTTTACTGCATCAATTTCTGGTTATAATAATGTGGCGCCTGCAAATGGTATTTATGGAACTTCAAAGAGTGCCTTGAGCACTTATATGAAATATGCTGCCTTGGAGTTGGCAGGGAAGGGGATTCGATGTAATGCTGTACAGCCGGGAAGAATCAATACTCCTTTGATTTCTAATCGTTTGCTATCAGAGGAAGATGTGACTAAAGACATAGAACAATATCCGATGAAGCGTTATGGCAAGCCGGAAGAAGTGGCTCATGCTATAATTTATTTACTTTCCGATGCTTCTGCATGGGTTACAGGTACTAACTTGGTAATTGATGGAGGTCGTAGTCTGAAATAATTTGTATGGAAAGGCTTTTATATAATAAGATATGTATTGTTACCGGTGCCGCACAAGGCATCGGTAAATCTATAGCTGAACGTTTTGCTTCAGATGGTGCAATAGTTTATGCTTGCGACCGTGCTGAAGGAGTTATGGATGAATGGGCGAAGGCTTGTTCAGAAGATAATCATACCCGTGTGCTTCCTTTGTATTTTGATGTGACGGATGCTACTGCTGTAAAATCAGCCTTTATGTCCGTATTCAAACTAGAAGGTCGTATTGATGCACTGGTTAACAATGCGGGTGTGGTATTTAATAAGAAAATCGGTATGATATTGCGTCCGGAAACAGAACTGATGTTCCGTGTGAATGTAATAGCTGTAATTGAAATGATTCAGCTGGTTTCTCGTTTGATGGCTCGCAATCATAGTGGATCTATTGTAAACATTGCATCGGTAACGGCAGTACTAGGCTCACCGGGACAATCTGCTTACTCTGCAACTAAAGGGGCAATTATGGCTTTTACTAGATCTGCAGCCAAAGAGCTGGCATCTCAGGGGATTCGTGTGAATGCAGTTGCACCGGGTATTGTTAAAACGGAACGTTTTTCAGAACTTTATGAAGAAAGTGGCGAAAAAATCGATACTCGTATTCAAAAGATTGCTTTAGGACGCTTGGGAACTCCTGAAGATGTTGCTAATGCTTGTGCTTTTCTTGTTTCAGACCGTTCTTCTTATATTTCAGGCCAGATATTGGGAGTTGATGGCTGTGCTTCCATTTAGAATAAAATAACCGAATGATATTGAATTTAAATAAGCAGGCGCAGGATGCGTTTGCTGCAGTTGATGCTTTGGGGAATACCTTGAAGTATGGTGAGTTGTTGGATTTTTCCGAGAATATATCTACCATTCTTCCCAGTCGTTCCTTATTATTCTTATTGACAGAAAATAATGTCGGAGGTATAGCCTGGAGTGTAGGTTGTATCAATTCCGGCAATGTTCCTTTAATATTGAATGCACATATTGAAAAGGAACTTCTTTATAATTTGCTTGACATTTATCGCCCTTCTTATGTTTGTGTGCCCTCGTTGATGGCGGTTGACCTGCATTATGAAGTGGTGTGTGAATATTATGGCTATACCCTCTTGCGTACAGGAATGGAGGATTGTGCAATGCATCCGGATCTATCTCATCTTCTACCTACTTCCGGTTCAACGGGTAGTCCTAAGTTGGTACGGCATAAATATAGTAATATAGAAGCAGCGGCCTTAAATATCTCTACTTTCTTTGGCTTGACTTCCAATGACCGTCCTTTGCTTGTCCTTCCATTATATTATACTATGGGGCTGTCAGTGGTATTCAGTCATCTTTATGTTGGGGCTACTGTGTTGATAACCAATCAAAGTATGACCGATAAAGCTTTCTGGAGTTTCATGAAGGAGCAGCGGGCCACCAGTTTTACAGGAGTGCCTTACAGCTTTGAGATTTTGAATCTGATGCGTTTCTTCCGTATGGATTTGCCTGATTTGACCTTGCTTACTCAGGGTGGCGGTAAGATACCTCGCCAGCTGAATCTGAAGTTTGCTGAATATTGCCGTGACACCGGCAAACGCTGGATAGCTACTTACGGCCAGTCTGAAGGTACTGCCCGCATGGCCTATCTTCCTGCTGAATATGCAATATCCAAATGCGGGAGCATAGGTCGGGCAGTTCCCAATGCGGAACTGTCCCTGATAGATAGTGACGGAAATGTGATAGAAGGTTCTCACACGGAAGGTGAAATGTGCTACCGTGGCAAGAATGTGACGATGGGATATGCCCGTAGTCGGGAAGATTTGCTGCTGGGTGATGAGCGTAATGGCTTTATGCGTACCGGTGACTTGGCTTACAGGGATGAGGACGGCTGTTATTACATTGTAGGGCGTATGGGACGTTTCCTGAAGCTGTTTGGCATGCGTATCGGTCTGGATGAGTGTGAACAGATAATCAAAGGGAAATATCCGATAGAATGCGCTTGTGTGGGTACGGACGATAAGATGACCGTCTATCTGACCGATGAGAAATATGCAGTGGCTGTAAAGGAAGTACTGGTTGAAAAGACCAAGCTGGTAGCCTCGGCTTTTGAGGTAAAAGTGATAGCTGACATACCCAAGAATGAGGCGGGAAAAATATTGTATAGTAAGTTGAATTCATAAAAAAGACAGGAACGATGACAAATATTGAAAAGTATAATGACGCTTTTGTAGAAGTGTTTGGTGTGGACAGTGCAGTGTTGAACGATAGTTTTTCAAAAGACAGTGTGGAATCCTGGGATTCTGTTCACCAACTGAATATAATCGCATTGCTGGAAGAGTCCTTTGACGTAATGTTTGACCCGGAGGATATCATGGAGTTTACTTCCTATGGAAAGGGACGTGAAATCTTGAAAAAATACGAAGTCGAACTTTAAGGGTCAAGGTAATGGCAAGATGGGAAATTAAGAATGTCGGCATGAAGGGAGTGGCAATGGCTGTTCCGGAGAATGTGGTAAAAACTTCCGAACTGGGACTTCTTTCCCAAGAGGAAGCTGATGTATTTGACAATACAGTCGGTATAAAAGAAAGGCATATCGCTCCGGACACAATGTGTGCCTCGGATATGTGCCAGGCTGCCGCTGAGAAACTGCTTGAAGAGCTGGGTTGGGAGAAGGACAGCATTGATGTATTGCTGTTTGAGTCTGTTACGGGTGATTATCGTACTCCTCCTACTTCCTGCATATTGCAAGACAGGCTTGGCTTGTCGGAAAATTGTTTCTGTATGGATATTCCGATGGGGTGTTGCGGGTGCATGTATGCTATAACGGTTGCCGGTAATCTGTTGACGGCAGGTAATGTAAAACGTGCCTTGTTGCTTGTAGGTGATACGGCTTTGCGGATGGGGTCCATGAAAGACAAAAGCCGTGTACCTTTATTCGGTGACTGCGGTACAGCCATAGCTTTGGAATATGATGAGACTGCCAGTGATATTGTGGTTGATTTTCATACTTATGGCAAGGGATATGAAGCTTTGATGACCCCTCATGGTGGTTTCCGCCATCCGGCTACACCTGCTTCCTTTGAATATGAAGATTTTGGCAATGGCATTGTGCGTGCTCCCATTCATACATTGATAAATGGAATGAATGTCTTTTCTTTCGCGATATCCCGTCCTCCTAAATCCGTCGAGGCCTTTTTGGATGATTATAAAATTAATCGTGAAACGGATATAGACTATTTCTTGATTCACCAGGCGAACAAGATGATTGTGGATCGTATTGTGAAGAAGTTGAAGTTGCCCAAAGAGAAGGTTCCTTATAACCTGGAGGAGTTTGGAAACTTGGGTGGAGCTTCTATTCCTTCATTAATGGTGAGCCGCTTGCGTGAACGGCTGATGCAGGAAGAGACTACCTTGTTGATGTCCTCTTTTGGGCTTGGATTAAGCTGGGGGACAATGTGGATGAAGACGAAACCTATGATTGTGCCTGATATAATTGGGTTATAGTATGAATATTTTGATTGTTGGTGGTGGACTCCAAGCATTATCTGTAGCCCGCTCTTTAAAAAAAGAAAGGTATAGTGTCATTGCCTTGTTGCATAGAGGAGATATTTCGACAAAATCAAAATATATAGATAAACTTTATACTATTGATATAACTCCAACACACAAAGAGGAGTATTTGTCTTCTGTACATCGTGTTTTGCAAGTACATGCTATTTCTGTAATTATTCCTTTAAGTGATGTAACTGCTGAGTTTTTAAGTATAAATAAAGTGGAATTAGAACATGAATACCATCTTAAGTGCGCAATCCCTAATTATGATATTTTTCAAAAGGCAAATGATAAGTGGCAACTTTTAGCTTTATGTAAGGAAAATTTTATTCCTCATCCTCAAACACAGTTGTTGACCTCAAGTAACTTACAGGAAGCGGCAGATGCCATAGGATTTCCAGCTTTGATAAAACCTAATATTTCAGTGGGAGCAAGAGGTATTACAATGGTCTATTCTTTGTCTGATTTACAAGATAAGTATGATGGAATATTAAGAAAATACGGTGAATGTACTCTACAGGAATACATTGATAATTCTGGTGCACCCTATTATAATGTGATGATGTATAGAGATGAAAAAGGGAATATAATCAACACTGCAATAATAGAGATTATCAGATATTATCCAATAAAAGGAGGAAGTAGTTCTTTTTGCAGGACTATAGAATCGAAAGAGTTATCTGAAATTTGTAAGAAGACATTGGAGGTTTTGAATTGGACAGGTTTTGCCGATTTTGATATTTTGCAAACTAAAGATGGAGATTTCAAGATTATAGAGATTAATCCTCGTGTTCCTGCTTCTATTCGTGCAGCAGAAGTTTCAGGTATTAATTTCCCGGCTTTGATAGTCAATGATATGCTGGGTATAAAAATCTCCCCTTATGCTTATGTTCCTAATAAGCAATTACGATATTTAGGACTTGATATTATGTGGTTTATATCATCAAATAGACGTTTTTCTTGTATTCCTTCTTGGTTCATATTCTTTTCCCGGAATTTGTATTATCAAGAAAGTGGGGCAATCTTTTTTTCTCTTTTTTCCGGTTTGAAAAAGATGTGCTCTTCTTCTTTTCGTAAATCAAAAGCAGGTATATAATATGGAAATCATTCCTTATACTCCCGATTTATATGAACAACTAATGTTGTTTCTTATTGAGAGTTTTCCTAATAGGGACAAAAGGTATTTTGATTGGTGGTTAAAGCAATATTCGTGTGAAAAAAATCTTTTGAACCGTACTTTTCTAGTAGAAGATAAAGGTAAGATAATAGCTTGCACTACTGCTAATTGGAATGAGATAAAGATACATGGTAAAAAGCAAGATTTTTATTGGGAAGGTAATACCATTGTTTTGAAAGCTTATCGCGGTAAAGGAGTGGGGCGAATGATTTATGAACAAATGGGGAGGTTTTCGGATAGATGTGTAGTTGGTCTTACTGATGCCGCATACAATATACAGCCTAAGATTATTCCTTGTTTTCGGCCTATTAATCCGGTTTATGTGTATTTATCTGTAAACCGTTTCTTCTTAAACAGTTTGTATAGGAGGTGTTTACACTACAGACGAGGAATAGAGGATGTGTTTTATCCACTGAAAATGGCGGTAAGAGGCATGATGTTTTATCGAATAGATAAATTGGAACAAATGTCTTTTACTTCTGACGGCTTCTGGCAAAATGATGATATTGAAATAACACGTGATAAATCATTCTTTGAAAAGCGCTTTTTTAATATTTATAAAAAGTATGTTGTTTATGAAGGCCATTTGTGTGGAAATTTAGTTTGCTACTTTGTGGTACGTTTGGCACACTATAAAGGATTTGATGTAATTTCATTAGTTGACTTTCGATATAGAAAAAAGGACTATATGAGTAGCATAGATAAGGCTGTTTCTGAAATTGCTAAAATAAACCATATCGGCTTTTATTTAACATTGTCCTCATTGAAGAGAAAAGTATTTAACTTCTTTCCTGTTATATTGCGGACAAGTAAAAAATTATACGGTGGCACTACTATCCCACATATAAATAAAGAGTGCTCTTTGTTGATTACATCTGCAGATTCAGATTTGGATTTTGTATATTATTTATGAAAATATTGACTTTTGATACCGAGGAGTGGTATATTGAGAAACATTTTAAGGGAGGGAGAAAAGAAAAATATCGGCAGTATGACGAATTGCTGGATTGGATTTTGAATACTCTCGAAAAGAATAATACCAAAGCGACCTTCTTTTGTGTAGGACAATTGGCAGTTGAGTTTCCTGATGTATTGAAAAAAATAGCGAATGCAGGACATGAAATAGGAAGTCATTCAAATAAGCATTTGTGGGTAAATAAAATGACTCGACAAGAATTTGCCGAAGACACACG
The DNA here is from genome assembly GCF_001915455.1 of Bacteroides sp. 43_46. Classification (NCBI taxonomy): domain Bacteria; kingdom Pseudomonadati; phylum Bacteroidota; class Bacteroidia; order Bacteroidales; family Bacteroidaceae; genus Bacteroides; species Bacteroides sp. 43_46. The sequence goes on from NZ_MNQN01000062.1 coordinate 7,037, forward strand.
TATTGCAATAGGAGAGATAGAAAATCTTATAGGGAGGAAAGTAAAAAGTTTTCGTGCCCCTGCATTTTCCATAGGGAAAAACAACGACTGGGCTTTTGATGTATTGGCGGAAAACGGTATAGAATATGACTGCTCTATATTTCCGGCCAATCGCGACTTAGGGGGATTTCCTCATTTTACTTCATCCATACCTGCGCTAATAAAGAAAGGAGTATATACAATAAAGGAATTTCCTATTTGTCCAGTTACACTAATGGGTAAGAGTGTAACTTTTTCAGGAGGAGGATATTTTAGGCTAGTTCCATTATGGTTACAGAAAAACTTTATTGAACGTATGGATTATGTGATGTTTTATTTTCATATCAATGATTTGATAGAGCAAAATTCAAAGTTTATGACTAAGGCAGAATTTGAGGAGTACTTTAAGGAAGTTGGAACATTAAAAAATCGTATAATTCGTTATGCTAAGGCAAATATAGGTAAAGGAGGGGCTTTGAATAAATTAGAAGTCCTGCTGCAAACTTATGTTTTTTGCAATGTAGGGCAGGCTGCAAAGGAAATCAATTGGAGTAAACAACCGTTAATAGAATTATAGGCTTATGTATAAAAGAGGATTAAAGCGTGGGTTAGACTTTGTAATTGTTTTTATAGTTCTGTTGGTTATCTGGCCCATATTACTTCTTCTGATAATTTTCCTCCATTTCACCAATAAGGGTGCCGGTGTCTTTTTCACCCAGGATCGCCCTGGAAAAAATGCTCGGATATTCAAAGCCATAAAGTTTAAGACAATGACAGATGAGCGGGATTCTGGAGGAAACTTGTTGCCGGATGCTGAACGCCTGACAAAGATTGGTAAAATAGTCCGTTCTCTTTCCATAGATGAATTGCCACAATTAATTAATGTATTAAAGGGGGATATGGCATTGGTTGGCCCCCGTCCTTTATTGCCGAAGTATCTTCCTTTATATTCAGAGAAACAGTTCCGTCGCCATGAAGTACGTCCGGGAATTACGGGGTGGGCACAGGTAAACGGACGGAATGATATCAGTTGGAAACGTAAGTTTGAACTGGATGTGTGGTACGTGGATCATATTTCTTTCTGGCTGGACGTGAAGATTATTCTGCTAACCATAAAGAAAGTGTTCGTTAGAGAAGGGATCAATAAGGAAGGTAATGCTACCACCGAGGCTTTCAACGGTCATAACTGAAATGAACATCCATCAGATTGTCAATTCTGTTTTCACCTCCAATACTTATATACTGTCTGTTGAGGGGAAAGATGGGCATGTATTGATAGATATTGGGGATATTGCTCCTATAAAGCAGTGTGTTCAGGAAAAGTGCGGAACGGTACAAGCCTTGTTTCTGACTCATACTCATTACGACCATATTTATGGTATAAAAGATTTATTACGATTGTATCCTGATTGCACAGTTTACACTTCCTCTTTCGGTAAGGAGGCTTTAGGTTCGGATAAACTTAATTTTTCCCGTTATCACAATGATCCTGTAATATGGATGGGAGATAATGTGACGGTTTTACATGAGAATGATAAAGTGGAAATATTTCCGGGAATTTTCGTGGAAGTGTTTAAAACTCCCGGACATGATAAAAGCTGCCTTACCTATAAAGTCGAGAACAATGTTTTCTCGGGTGATTCATATATCCCGGGTGTTAAAGTCATTGCCTCATTCCCTAATAGCGATAGGGAAGATGCACGGATCTCGAAAGAACGTATCATGGAATTAACAAAGGATTGCAGTCTGTATCCCGGTCATGGAAACATTTATGAGTAAATTATTCCGATATCTGGAAAGGATTTATAAAGCCGTTTCCTTTCTTTTTATTCCCCACTATGTGAGGAATCCGAAGTCTGATCATTAAATAATCACATATATATTTATGGATAAAACTATTTATCTTTGCCTTGCCCATATGAGCGAGGAGGGTATTGAACAGAAATATGTAAAAGAAGCCTTCGATACGAACTGGGTGGTTCCTCTTGGTCCTAATGTGAATGCTTTTGAAGAGGATTTGAAACGTTTTGTAGGCGAAGGCAAGGAAGTGGTGGCACTTTCGGCCGGTACGGCGGCAGTACATTTGGCTCTGTTGGCTTGCGGAGTGGGACAGGGTGACGAAGTGATTGTACAAAGCTTCACATTCTGTGCGTCTTCGCATCCGGTCACTTATCTGGGGGCTGTTCCGGTATTTGTGGATTCTGAGAAAGAAACTTGGAACATGTCTCCGGAACTGTTGGAAGAAGCCATCAACCCTATGACTGTACACGTATCATGGAGATAGCCGATAGGTATGCTATTCCAGTGGTGGAAGATGCTGCCGAAGGTTTTGGTTCCCGTTTTAAGGGACAGGTGCTGGGGACGTTCGGCAAGTTCGGGGTGCTGAGCTTTAACGGTAACAAGATGATTACTACCAGTGGCGGTGGTGCGTTGATTTGTAAAGATGCCGAAAGCAAGAATCAAATCATGTGGTATGCCACGCAGGCTCGTGAGGCTTATCCTTATTACCAGCATGAGGCGATAGGGTATAACTATCGCATGAGTAATATATGTGCAGGTATTGGTCGTGGTCAAATGACCGTTGCCGATAAGCATATTGCACATCACCGGCATGTGCAGGCTCTCTATAAGGAACTGCTTAAGGATGTGGAGGGGGTATTGCTGCATGAAGCTCCTTCGGCTGATTATGACTCTAATTTCTGGCTTTGTACAATCACTCTGGGTTCTTCACTTCGCATCAAAGGGCAGGAAAATGCTTATAAGGATATTGTCAAGACTGCCGTAGGTGGTGCTGCTGGTGTGATTCATGCCGTAGATTGTGCTACAACAGATTGCCAGCCCAACGAGAATGTGGAGGCTTTGCGTGCTTTTATGCTTGGCAAAAAAATAGAGGCACGCCCGGTTTGGAAACCGATGCACAAGCAGCCGGTCTATAAGGATGCTCCGGCTTATATCAATGGGGTATCCGAAGCTATTTTTAAAATTGGTATGTGCCTTCCTGCCGGGCCGTGGGTGACTGATGAAGATGTATATTATATCGTGGAGTGTATAAAAGAGGCCATAGTAAAATAATAGATGAAAATACAGCTTTTTAACTACGACCTTGACAACGCTGTCGGTTGCCAATACGTTTGTCAATGCGGATTTCATCTATACCGTTGTCTGTTCCGTTCTAGTCTTCTGCTTCTTCAATTTCTGCAAGCGTGCCAAATATTCACCGCCTGATGCTTCATGAGAATATCGGACTACCGCATCGCAAACATCTTATCAGATTATGGCGAATGAGCTGAAGATTCCTCATGTAATGGTTTCTTCTATTTACATGGCAGTATAGGCAATCATCATCGTAGGATATATAATGTGTTTGGATTCAGGTTACTGGTATCTGCTATGTACCATCCTCTTGTTAAGTCTTATTTATGTCTGTTTCATGAAGAGGTATTTTGGATTACATCAATCAATTTGAAATAAGCTTTCCTTTTCTTGATGATTGTAGGAATTAATATTATCTTTGTCATTGAAAGGAGAAAGTAATATGGATACTTCTATTAATTTGTCAGATAATTATTTGGATAAATTATTGTCACTAAGTGATGAGATGAAATTGCGCATTATAAATAAACTGTCGGAAAGTTTATTAAATAATGGCAGTAGGCGGCATGTACATGTTGGAAAAGTGAAGACTGAGAAAAATGATTTTGTGTTGCCCAAGGATATTCAGGAATTAATAGGTATAGCTTCGGGGATAGAAGATGCAGAAGATGAACGTCTTAATTATCTATTGAACAAATGATAAAAGCTTTTATTGATACAAATGTCTTAATAGACTTGTTATTGGAAAGAGACGGATGTCAAGATGCTGCCACTATTCTGTTGTGTCAAAAAGAGCAGAAATGTTCTTTGTTTTTGTCATCATTGACTATGGCAAATATTGCATATATTCTTAGAAAGAAATTTAAAGGAATAGCACTATATAATGCTTTAAATAAACTGAAGACATTCTTTTCTGTTGTTAGTTTGACAGCTGATAATGTTGAATCGGCTCTAATGTTACAAGCTACTGACTTTGAAGATGCATTGCAATATTTTTCTGCAGCCAATATACAAGCTGATGTTATTGTGACAAGGAATGAAAAGGATTTTTATTTTTCACAAATAAGTATTACGTCTCCTAAATCTTTTCTTGAAAGCATATCTTGATTAAGTTGGCTTACTTGAACTGATAACTTGTAAATCAATACTTTATGAACTTATCTCAGAAAACAGCTTCAGCGAGGCTGTTTTCTTTGTTTGCAGGCAAATATATCCTCATCTTTGCATTGTTGATCAACAAAACGAGATTAAAAACCATGTTGAATTAAAAATGTAAAAAGGAGAAAGAAAGTATGCCTTTATTTTATTATGCAAGACAGTCGTCTCTGGCGACAAAAGAGGGTGCCAAACTTTGGCATCTGAGTTTGAAGAAAGTGGGAAGGGCCGTGGATGCGCAACAGCTGGCTGAGGTGATTGCCGAGAAATCTTCCCTGACTCCGGGTGACGTACATAATGTAATCCGTAACCTGATGACGGTAATGAGGAGCCAGTTGCTGAACAGCCGTACGGTGCGTCTGGATGGCCTGGGCACATTCACCATGAAGGCCCGTACACGAGGTAAGGGAGTGGCCAAATCTGAAGACGTGAATCCCAATCAGGTGACTGCTTTGCGCTGCCAGTTTACTCCGGAATACACGCGCCCGGCTGCCATCGGCACTACACGTGCCCTGCTCCAGGGTGTGGAGTTTGAGAAATGGACGGGAGTGGTTACGGACGGTAAGGATGATGCCGGTGATGGTGGCAATCCCGGTGGCGGTTCCGACGGTGACCAGGGAGAGAACCCGTTAGGATAAGATGTATTTACTAATTTTGAAAGATTAAGACTATGAAAAAGAACGTTTGGGACAA
>NZ_MNQN01000014.1:0-95846 GCF_001915455.1 Bacteroides sp. 43_46
TGGTAACTACAAAAGTGAGCTTGTTCTCCGAATAGAAATAGGCAACATCACTTACCGCCAAAGTAAAAAGTTTATTACCGGAAGAAATAAGAAATCGAGTGCGATATTTTTTATTCTCTACTACCGGAAGCTTCTGCGTATCAGACAAACTTTCCAACACCTCCAGTATCCGGCTCTCCCGATTAAAATCACGGATATATTTCTCTGTGAGACTCTCGAAACGTTCGATAGTCTGCAATAAACGTTCCTGATGAATCGGTTTCAGTAAATAGTCAATGCTATTCACCGCAAAAGCACGGACAGCGTACTCGTCATAAGCGGTGGTAAAAACAATCATACTATCCGGCCGAGCTTGTTCAATCAACATAAATGAATTACCGTCCGTCAACTGAATATCCAAAAATAAAAGTTCCGGATGAGGATTCACACGAAACCATTCAACGGATTCTTCGATAGTACCGGGCAGAATCATCACCTCCCAATCCGGGCGAAGCGACTGTATCATCTCATGTAGCAAACGTGCCGCCGGCACTTCATCTTCTATTATTGCAGCTTTTATCTTATTCATGAAAGCAAGGGAATTTTTACGGTAAATTTATCAGATTCATTTTCTATCACAATATCCTGATTACAAAGGAGCTTATAGCGGGCGGAAAGATTTTTCAGCCCCATTCCCGAAACGACTCCGCATTTTTTTGGCCGAATCGGATTACAGATTATCAGAGTCGGAGGTTCTTCTACATTACACAACTCGATAACCATTGGTTTCCCCGAATGGATCACATTATGCTTGATTACATTTTCGACCAATAGCTGAAGCGTCAAAGGCGGCATCTTCATCTCTTTCCACTCATCCGGCACATTGTTGTGGACATAAATGCAATCACCCAAACGAACTTGATGAAGAAAAATATATGAATCAAGAAAACCAAGCTCATCCTGCAACGTCACCAATCGCTGATTCTGACACTGGAGAGTATAACGATATACGTCGGAAAGATGTTGTGTGAAGAGTTCTGCATTTTTAGGATTATATCTGATTTCTGAAATCAACGTATTCAAACTATTAAACAGAAAATGGGGGTTTAGCTGGTTTTGAAGAGCTGTATAGCGTGCTATGTTATTTTCTTCCTGCAAAGCAGCCGCCTGTTTCTGCAATTTGAGGGTATGCTGCATAGAACGGTTGGCAAGCAGCAAACCTAAAATCACCAGTTCCACCAACCAAACTAATATCAAGATACGCCACCCGCCATTAGGAAAAACAAAAGGATGTGAAGCACCGACCAAGAATTTGGCAGTTACCAACAATCCATAATTGAGCAGAAAAAACATCAACATCACCATTGTATAAATAAAAATCAGTTTCCAACGACGATGAATATTCACCGAATACTGATTATCTACCCATGTAGTCAGCCGAATAGTAGAATATCCGAGCAAATTGAACGCAAGAATAAAAAACAGAAACATTCCTACCGAATATAACGCATCCGATACTCTATCGGAAAGTTCCGCATAGTTGGCTAGCAGGAAAAAAGAGAAAACGCCTAGCCCTGAAAACAGCGCACTATATGATATACGGTTCAATTTTATATTCATACGATTCTTTTCACACAAAGTTACTGCTTTTTAGCGATAATCATAACTATGGAGCGCTTTTATTAATTCCGAATAATGTCCTTGTGCAGCAGCTTTTGCCTGTACATAGTTCACCTGCGAAGTCTGCCGATAGGTTTGTGCATCAATCACTTCCACCACCGAAACTTTTCCTTCATTGTAGCGTTCTACTGCTTTTGTCTCATTTTCTTCTGCTTTAGCCAGCGAACTTTCACTCAAACGAACACGTTCAATAGCCTGTGACAATGCCTTACGCGCTACACTCACTTCTAATTCCACCTGGTCTACGACTTTATTTAGATTATCTTCCGCCATTCCGATACGGAAGGAAGAAACACGCTTCTCGCTTCTCCGTTTTCCCCATTCAAAAATAGGAACGGACACTTTAGCATAAACAGCGTAGTTTGGATCTAAATCTTTCTTGAAATTGTATCCGGGAGATGAATAGCTACCTTCTACTCCCACATAGAATTGAGGTTTGAATTGCGAATCATTCAGTTTTTTTGTGCTCTCAGCAATACGAATTTTGTCATAAGCCATTTGTATTTCCGGACGTCCCATCCCGGTAGATAACCACAGAGAATCGCTGACAACTACTATCGGTATCTGCGCATCCAACTCCGTAGGCTGTTCCAGCCGGACACCAATCATTGAGTTTAATGCCATTCTGCCTGTTTCAAAATTACTTTGCGCCTGAAGTAATTGATATTCCGCTTCATTTAACTTCACTTCTGCCATTAACAGGTCCTGTGGGTCAACGAGTCCTACTTCTACCCTTTCTTTTATTGTTTTAACCAAGGCTGCTATCGAATTGCGAAAGTCTTCGGCGACACCAACAATTTCCTGCCGAGCAACGGCACTCCAATACTGAATATCCGTTTGGTAACAAACAGCATCATTCAGTGCTTTCGCCTGATTACCGGCCAAGGCCTGCTGATGTTGCGCCATACGGATGGACTCCAGTACACGCCCTCCCGTATAAACCGGTTGTAAAATAGACAGAGAACCTCCATAGTTTAAATTCTTTCCTTCCACTGTTTTCGACAACCCTATGGAAGGAATATCCAAAGTTAGTTCCATAGGATTTCCGGTGTATTGAAAACTGGCAGCACCGGAAAGTTTCGGTTTCAAATCGGCACGTGCAGATTTCTCTACTTCCATACTGGCAGCGATATTCTTTTCCGCTGCTTTCAAATCGTGATTATAGTCCAATGCCATAGTCCGATATTTCTCCAGCAATGTGCTTTGTTGTGCAAGAACCGGCAAAGACAAAAAGACGAAAGTACAAAACAACAGGTTAAATATTCCTTTTCTCATCTTCATTTTCCTTTTACTTTATAAAACATGGAATATAAGGCGGGGGTGACAAAAAGCGTTAATCCCGTAGCAAATGTCAATCCGAAAATTATAGTAACAGCCATTCCCCCGAAAGCAACATCAAACAACAATGGCACCATACCGAAAATCGTTGTTGTAGCAGCCATTAATACAGGACGGGTTCGGGAAACAGTAGCCTCAACAATGGATGTATATAAATCAATTCCACTCCGATGTTGAACATTTATCTCATCAATCAGCACAATTACATTTTTGATTATCATCCCAAGCAAACCTAACCAGCCGGCTATCGGAAAGAATCCAAAATCAAACCCTGTCAGCAACATACCAACAGCAATTCCTATCAAAGACAAAGGCAGAATGCAAAGAATGATAACCGGCTCGCGAAAATTGCCGAACAAGGCCACCAAAATGACTATCAATGCAAGAAATGCCAACGGAAAATATTTCGCAATAGCCTGCATCGCCTCCCCTTGATCTTTATATTGAGAATCCCAAAAGAAGGTGTATCCTTCCGGTAAGTGGATTTTCTCTATTTCTTTCCGTATTTCTCCATGTACCTCGGACATGGTGTAGCCCGGTTTCACCCCACACATGGCAGCCATTGAAAGTTGCCGGTTATATGTCCGTACCTGAGGAAATTCCCAACTTCTTTCTATTCGTTCCGTGACCTGCGAAAGCGGAGCCGATCTTTCTCCATTCCAAATTGAGAAATCTCCCAATGCATTGACATCAGTAATATCCACATCACCTGATTTCAACAAAACGGGTACCTTTTTCTCATCATCCCGGTAGATACCAACAGGCAGACCGTCATTGATTGATTTCACTGATTGCATCATCGAAGCCTTGGTGATACCTAATGCACCCGCCTTCACAGGATCATAAACCGGGCGAATTACCAACGACATATTTCCCCATTCATTACGTGCATCCGCTACTTTGGGATTTCGTCGCATCACTTCAATAGCTTGTCCCACCAATGAATCAAGTACAGCAGGGTCCGGGCCAAGAAAACGGGCTTCAATGACGGCCTCCGTCAAAGGACTCAATTCAAACTTATTCACTTTAATCAGAGGTTCGGGATATTTCAGCGAAATCGAATCTTGTAACCGGGTATGCAACTGACGGGAAAGTTCTGACGTTTTACATTTTACCAATATTTGTGCATAATTGGACTGAGGTCCAAAAGATACATTAGACAAGTAATAACGTGGCGGAGTTCTTCCTATATAAGTAGATACTATTTCCGTTTCCTCCTGCCCACGGATATATTCCGACATTTCCATTACCTGACGGTCCGTTTCTTCTATTTTTGTCCCTTCGGGTAACCATACATCCAATGTGAAGTACTGTTTATCCAACGCCGGTATAAACACCTTGGGAATAAACTTGAAACTCCAAGCCGCTAGCAACATCATCACAACCATGCATCCTATTGTTGCATACCGATGACAAATCACCCACCTCAATGCTGTACGAAACTTATCATAATATTTACCTGCAAAAAGAGCATCCTTTAGTTCGTCGGGTCTTGGCCGACGAACAAACTCCTGAATGAAGAAAGGAGTCTGCGTCAGCGCAAAGACCCAACTGAACATCAGCGAAACGCCGATAACTACAACTAAGGATGACAACAACTCACCGGTTATATGCGGTGAATAATATATAGGTAAAAAAGTTAAAATTGCGATAATTGTTGCCGCTAATAACGGTAATGCAGTTGAGGAACAAGCTCGCATTATGGCCACTCGCTTGCGCATCCCCCGTTGCATATTGACTAATGCCGAATCGGATACTACAATGGCATTATCCACCAGCATTCCCATTGCAATAATAATTGCAGCCAGTGACATACGCTGCAAAGCTATCCCTTGAGCCAACATCACAATCAGCGTTGCAAAAATGGAAAAGACCAGACCACTACCTATCAGGATACCATTTTTGAATCCGATAAAAAACAACAGAATGGCAACTACCGTCACAACGGAAATTATCAAATTCCAGATAAAACCTTGATTTGCCACAGCCGACTCGTAACCTTGGTCGTAAATTGTCTGTAACTCAAAGCCTTCGGGCATTGTCTCCGAAAATTGCTCAATTTTACCTTTTACAGCTTCCGCCATATTTACGACATTCCCAGTCGGTACGGTAGATATGGCAATACCCACCGCGGGACTCCCATTAATCCGCATTTTATTGCTCGGAGGCGTCTGATAACTTTCCTTAATCTCTGCAATATCCGCCAATCGAAAATGCTCTCCCGTACGTGATACGATAGTCAGATTCCGGATATCATCCAAAGAATAAAAATTTCCGGTAGATTCAATCCGTATTCTGTTTACACCCGCATCAATACCTCCTGCATCTACTACTCTGTTTTGGGCCTCGAAAGCACGGGAAATATCCGAAGGAGTAATACCGCTTCGCGCCATGACGGAAGGGGTGAGAATAACATCAATCGTCGGAGGTTGTACACCATAAATTTCGACCTTGGCTACGTCCTTTACTTTCAACAGTTCGTTTTTAATGAGTTTTGCCTGTTCTTCCAGTTCCCGATACGAATATCCTTCACCAGTCAGCCCATAAAAGACACCCAACACATCGCCAAAGTCATCGTTTACTACGGACGGACCTGCGTCAGCCGGTAGCTTAGATTGTACATCATTAACCTTCCGACGGAGTTTATCCCACAGTTGCTGCATTTCATCCGCACGAATTTCCTTCTTCACATAAACCGTTATCTTGGAAAGTCCTGCCCGGTTTTCTGTTTTAAGATAATACAATTCACCTAAAGACTGTATGGATTCTTCCAGCACATCAGTCACTTGTGATTGTACCTCGGAAGGAGAAGCACCCGGATATGGAGTTAATACCAATGCCTGTTTTATAGTGAACGGAGCATCTTCCAACTTTCCCATTTTGACATAGGAAAGTAGTCCTCCTCCTAAGACTAATAGTAAGAGCAGAATAGTCACCGACCTTTTCTGCAAGAAATATTTCACAAACTTCATACTTTCAAATTTACTTTTGAGCAGTGACCGGCATTCCTTGTTTCTGAGCCATGATTTCTACAGATGTTCCTTCTGAAAGGAAACGCAATTTACTGACAGCTACCGTTTCTCCAGCCTGTAATCCACCTTTCACTTCCACTTTCCCATTCGGAAGTAATTCACCTAAAACAATCTTTCTTTTCGAGACTTTTCCGGCAGCATTATCTACCGTCCAGACATAATCTCCTTCAGTAGGACGATGATTGAGAGCTGTTTGCGGTATGGTTATCATGGATGTCGTTGAAGGAGAAGGAAGATCAAGCAAAACCTTTCCGGAAACGCCCGCCGGCCATTCACCCTGTTTATTGGGTAATAATGCCGTCATCAGGAAAGACAGGTTATTCCGGGTAGTACTTTTGGAAATTTCTACCACTTTCGCCGGATATACAACATCAGAACCTATATCAAAGCGCACACTTACTTCTTTGATTTCTCCGGCCTGAAGTGCAATATCCTGTGTGACATAAGCTTCTATCTTTAATTGAGTAATATCAATAAAGGAGATGACAGGTTGAGTCGCTTTCACATCCTGATATTTCTCGATATACACTTCCCCGACATATCCGTCAAAAGGTGCAATCAACTGCGTATCATGTAACTCATTTGTCGCTGTCTCAAAAGCAGTCTTAGCAGAAGTATAATCCGCACGTGCTTTTTCATAAGCGCTGGCAGATAAATTATTTTTCTCATACAACACTCTTATCCGTTCAAATTCCGCTTTTGCCTGATTATAGATAGCCTCTGCACGTTCTTTACGGATACGGAAATCACGAGAGTCTATTTCAGCAATGATATCCCCACGCTGATAATAGTTACCGGCATATACCTCAAAACGGTCAATAGGACCGCCTACCCGAAAAGATAGTTCCGTCTCCTTGAATGGTTTCGAAATAAACGAAAACTCACGTTCCGAGGAAGGAACCGACATTTCTACTTCTGCCACTTTTATCCGTATTGATTCATCAGTCCTCTTTTCTCCTGTTCCGCACGACGCAAACAGGCAGATAAAAAGCATACACATTGAATAATTAGTCGTTGTCATTCTATTCTACATTAGTTATATTATCAACGGTACGAAAATAGAGGAAACAAAGAAAAGCGCCCAACTTTAAATTTCCGAAACCGAAAAAGGAAAGGCTCAAACGGAAAAAGAAAAGATGAAAATCTGAGCCTTTTATACTACTTATGTGTTTCCTTACTATCTTTGCAGCTCAAACAAATATTACTAATCTCATTTATGACCGAAGAAAAAATACATAACGACCGTTCCGGTAGCTGGTGGGCATTAAGTCCGTTGTTCGTGTTCCTCTGCCTCTATCTGGTAACTTCCATTCTCGTCAACGACTTCTACAAGGTACCTATCACTGTCGCTTTTCTTGTTTCTTCCTGCTACGCGATTGCTATCACGCGCGGCTTGACACTGGACCAGCGGATTTACCAATTCTCCGTAGGAGCTGCCAATAAGAATATCCTCCTGATGATATGGATATTCATTCTCGCCGGTGCCTTTGCGCAAAGTGCCAAACAAATGGGTGCTATTGATGCCACCGTCAACCTGACTCTGCATATTCTTCCCGACAATCTGCTGTTAGCAGGAATATTTATAGCCGCCTGCTTCATCTCCCTATCCATAGGAACCAGTGTAGGAACAATCGTTGCCCTCACTCCTGTTGCCGTAGGACTAGCCGAAAAGACAGAGATTGCTCTCCCATTCATGGTGGCAGTTGTTGTCGGAGGGTCTTTTTTCGGAGATAATTTATCGTTTATCTCCGACACTACAATCGCCTCAACAAAAACTCAGGAATGTGTGATGCGTGATAAGTTCAGGGTAAATTCCCTGATTGTCGTCCCGGCAGCTATTATCGTGCTGGGTATTTATGTTTTCCACGGATTGTCCATCACTGCTCCCACCCAAGTACAGACTATCGAATGGATAAAAGTTATACCTTATATAATAGTATTGGGAACAGCCGTTGCCGGAATGAACGTTATGCTCGTATTAATCATAGGTATCCTGACAAGTGGTATTATCGGTATTACTACCGGAAGTATTGATGTGTTCGACTGGTTCGGAGCTATGGGAACAGGCATTACGGGCATGGGCGAACTGATAATCATTACTTTACTGGCCGGAGGAATGCTTGAAACAATCCGCTACAATGGTGGTATTGACTTTATTATCCGGAAACTAACCCTCCACGTCAACGGAAAGCGGGGAGCGGAACTAAGTATTGCCGCTTTAGTAAGTATCGCCAACTTATGTACCGCCAACAACACAATAGCCATCATTACAACAGGACCGATAGCCAAAGACATTGCGCAGAAATTCCACCTTGACCGGCGAAAGACTGCAAGTATCCTCGACACTTTCTCCTGTCTGATACAGGGAATTATCCCATACGGGGCACAAATGCTGATTGCTGCCGGATTAGCCAATATCTCTCCTATCAGTATCATCGGCAATCTTTATTATCCGTTTACAATGGGAGCTTGCGCCCTGCTCGCTATCTTATTCCGTTATCCGAAACGGTATTCATAAAGAAAAAGAACAGAAATATTTGTCAATCAAAAGAAAAGCCGTATCTTTGCGCCCGCTATTACGAGTTAGTAGCATAATTCAAATCATTAATTAAAAACAATTATTAAAAATGGCAACTAGAATCAGATTGCAGAGACACGGACGTAAAAGTTACGCGTTCTATTCAATTGTAATTGCAGACAGCAGAGTTGGTACTTACAACCCTAACACCAATCCTGCTACAGTAGATTTGAATTTCGACGCTGCATTGGCTTGGGTACTGAAAGGTGCACAACCAAGTGACACTGTACGTAACATCCTTTCTCGCGAAGGTGTATACATGAAGAAACATCTTCTTGGCGGTGTAGCAAAAGGTGCATTTGGAGAAGCAGAAGCAGAAGCTAAATTCGAAGCTTGGAAAAGCAACAAACAGTCAGGTCTGGCTACTTTGAAAGCTAAACAAGACGAAGCTAAGAAAGCTGAAGCCAAAGCACGCCTGGAAGCAGAAAAGAAAATCAACGAAGTGAAAGCAAAAGCACTCGCTGAAAAGAAAGCTGCTGAAGCTGCTGAAAAAGCTGCCGCTGAAGCACCTGCAGAAGAAACTGCTGCTCCGGCAGAAGAAGCTCCTGCAACAGAAGCTGCTGCTGAATAAATTCGGCAGATTCCGAACAAGAAACAAGGAAAAGCTATAAATCCTCTCCGGTTCGCCGGAGGGGATTTTTTTGTTTCAACACGAGAGAAACTGAGGTTTTATACAGAGACCTGATAATCTACAAATAGCAGATTCTATGTTACGTCATGTGAAATTATCCTCTTTATGCTATAAAACATAGTAAATTATTTCTCCTATTTAGAATAAAATTCCTTTCTTTGCATCAGCATAGTTCAGCACAGTTATCAATAATAAATAAGGATGAGACGAACTGATAAGAAAGCAACATTCGGCCAACACTCGAGCAAAGTCACACAATTGGCAGACACGCTCAGCCAGGCAATCTCCATGAAAGAATTTCGTGAGGGAGATTCCTTGCCTTCTATCAATCAGTTAAGTGCACAATATGGAGTATCACGGGATACTGTTTTTAAAGCCTTTCTGGATTTACGCGAACGGGGTCTGATAGACTCTACACCGGGAAAAGGATACTATGTGACCAGTCAGGTAACCAATATCCTATTATTACTTGACGAATATACTCCTTTCAAAGAGGCCTTATACAATAGTTTCATAAAACATTTGCCTATCAACTATAAAGTAGACTTGTTATTCCACCAATACAATGAACGGCTTTTCAATACTATCATCCGTGAATCCATAGGAAAGTATAAAAAATATATAGTGATGAACTTCGATAACGAAAAGTTCAGCACAGCTCTGAATAAAATCAATCCTTCCAGGTTATTACTCCTTGATTTCGGAAAATTTGAGAAAGATAAATACTCGTATATCTGTCAGGATTTCGATGATTCATTCTATCTAGCATTATTTACACTAAAAGAAAGAATGCAGAAATATCTTCAAATCGTTTTCCTGTTTTCTAAAGGTTTGAAACACCCTCAGAGTAGTAAGGAGTATTTCACACGTTTCTGTGAAAAAGAAGGCTTCTTGCATGAAATACAGGAAGATATCGAGAACCTGACGGTCCGCAAAGGGACTGTATACATTGCTATCAAACAGCAAGATGTAGTAAAGGTAGTAAAACAAGGAAGATTGGCAGGACTGAAATGCGGAAAAGATTTCGGTCTGTTAGCATATAATGATATTCCTTCATACGAGGTCATCGATGAAGGAATTACTTCATTAAGTATTGACTGGGAAATGGTGGGAAATGAAGCGGCAAACTTCGTACTCAACAATGTCCCGATACAAAAGTACATGCCTACTGAAGTGCGACTTCGAAAGTCACTCTGATTTTTTTTGCCGCACAATCAGCACAGCTCAGCACAGATGTTATTTACTAAATAAAAAAATTAAGAAACCATGAAAAAGTATCCGAAAATCGGGATTCGTCCCACTATCGACGGTCGCCAGGGTGGCGTTCGTGAAAGCCTTGAAGAAAAGACAATGAACTTGGCTAAAGCAGTAGCCGAATTAATTAGCAGTAATCTGAAAAACGGTGACGGAAGCCCTGTGGAATGCGTGATTGCCGATAGCACTATCGGCCGTGTTGCTGAAAGCGCAGCCTGTGCTGAAAAGTTCGAAAGAGAAGGTGTAGGTTCTACTATTACCGTAACTTCTTGCTGGTGCTACGGTGCGGAAACTATGGATATGAACCCTCATTACCCGAAAGCTGTATGGGGATTCAATGGAACAGAGCGTCCGGGAGCAGTATATCTTGCAGCAGTATTGGCAGGACACGCACAAAAAGGACTTCCTGCATTCGGCATTTATGGACATGACGTACAGGATTTGGACGATAACAGCATTCCCGAAGATGTAGCGGAAAAAATTCTTCGTTTTGCACGCGCCGCACAGGCAGTAGCTACAATGAGAGGCAAATCTTACCTGTCAATGGGTAGCGTATCTATGGGAATTGCCGGTTCTATCGTTAATCCTGATTTCTTCCAGGAATACCTGGGAATGCGTAATGAGTCTGTCGACCTGACAGAAATCATCCGCCGCATGGAAGAAGGTATCTATGACCACGAAGAATATGAAAAAGCAATGGCATGGACAGAAAAGCATTGCAAAGTAAACGAAGGCGATGACTTCAAAAATCGTCCCGAAAAACGTAAAAACCGCGAAGAGAAAGATAAAGACTGGGAATTTATCGTGAAGATGATGATTATCATGCGCGACCTGATGACCGGTAATCCTAAACTGAAAGAAATGGGCTTCAAAGAAGAAGCATTAGGGCACAATGCTATTGCAGCCGGTTTCCAAGGACAACGCCAATGGACTGACTTCTATCCTAATGGCGACTATCCCGAAGCTCTGCTGAATACTTCCTTCGACTGGAACGGTATCCGCGAAGCATTCGTGGTAGCTACCGAGAACGATGCCTGCAACGGTGTGGCAATGCTGTTCGGACACTTACTGACCAACCGTGCTCAAATATTCTCTGATGTACGTACTTACTGGAGCCCCGAAGCTGTGAAACGTGTAACCGGCAAAGAACTGACAGGGCTGGCCGCCAACGGTATTATCCACCTTATCAACTCCGGAGCAACAACCCTAGACGGTTCGGGACAATCATTGGATGCAGAAGGAAATCCGGTAATGAAAGAACCTTGGAACCTGACTGACACAGATGTAGAAAACTGCCTTAAAGCAACGACCTGGTATCCGGCAGACCGTGATTACTTCCGTGGCGGCGGTTTTTCATCTAATTTCTTGTCAAAAGGTGGTATGCCTGTAACTATGATGCGTCTGAACCTAATTAAAGGCCTCGGTCCCGTTCTTCAAATTGCAGAAGGTTGGACTGTCGAGATCGACCCGGAAATCCACCAAAAACTGAATATGCGTACAGATCCTACATGGCCTACTACTTGGTTTGTTCCCCGTTTATGCGACAAACCGGCTTTCAAGGATGTGTATTCTGTAATGAATAACTGGGGAGCCAACCATGGAGCAATCAGCTACGGTCACATTGGTCAAGACCTGATTACTCTTGCTTCGATGCTTCGAATTCCGGTATGCATGCACAATGTAGAAGAAGACGAAATGTTCCGCCCGGCTGCATGGAATGCCTTCGGTATGGATAAAGAAGGAGCAGACTATAGAGCTTGTGCAACCTACGGTCCTATCTACAAATAATTTTCAGGCACGGATTACGCTGTTGCTTTCATATTTCTAAAAGCCGTGTAATCCGTGCCTGCAATGACAATCCCCTGCAAGGAAACCTTACCGGGGGAGTATGTCCCTAAATACCCATTTTTCTAACCTATTTTGAGTTACTATTATTATAAATAATTTATCTTTGCAATCATGATAACTAACGAACATATCGAACAGTTCATTGAACAAGCACATCGCTACGGTGATGCAAAACTTATGCTTTGCAGTAGCGGAAACCTTTCCTGGCGGATTGGTGAAGAAGCATTAATTTCCGGTACAGGTTCTTGGGTTCCTACCCTTGGCAAGGAAAAAGTCTCTATCTGCAATATAGCAAGCGGAACACCGACTAATGGTGTAAAACCTTCTATGGAAAGTACTTTCCATTTGGGTATTCTCCGCGAACGCCCGGATGTAAATGTGGTACTTCACTTCCAGTCGGAGTATGCCACGGCTATCTCCTGCATGAAAAACAAGCCGACTAATTTTAATGTAACAGCAGAAATTCCCTGCCATGTAGGTTCAGAAATACCTGTGATTCCATATTATCGTCCCGGCTCACCCGAACTGGCCAAAGCAGTAGTTGAAGCCATGTTGGAACACAACTCCGTCTTATTGACCAACCACGGACAAGTTGTCTGCGGAAAAGACTTTAATCAAGTGTACGAACGAGCTACCTTCTTCGAAATGGCTTGCCGTATTATTGTTCAGTCCGGAGGCGATTATTCAGTATTGACACCGGCAGAAATAGAAGATTTGGAAATCTATGTATTAGGAAAGAAAACAAAATAGTATCCGTACATACCATACCATGAAAGACAACATTAAAAACACATACTTAGCAGCAGACTTTGGAGGAGGTAGCGGACGAATTATCGCCGGCTCCCTTCTCCATGGAAAGCTGGAACTGGAAGAAGTTCACCGCTTCTCCAACCGTCAGGTAAAATTAGGAAATCATGTCTACTGGGATTTTCCTGCCCTATTCGAAGACATGAAAACCGGACTGAAGCTGGCTGCCCAAAAAGGATATGCCGTCAAGGGAATTGGTATCGACACGTGGGGCGTAGATTTCGGATTGATTGATAAAAATGGAAATTTGCTAAGTAACCCTATCTGTTACCGGGATGCAAGAACAGACGGAATGCCGGCAAAGGTATTCAAGGTTCTGGATGAACAGCAACACTATACTACTACCGGAATACAGGTCATGGCTATCAACACGCTATTCCAACTTTATAGTATGAAACAGAACCGGGATCCCCAATTAGAGATTGCCCACCAACTTCTGTTCATGCCCGACCTTTTCAGTTACTTCCTGACCGGAATAGCCAATAATGAATATTGCATCGCTTCCACTTCGGAATTACTTGACGCAAAACGACGAAACTGGTCACAAGAAACAATTCGTGCATTAGAACTTCCCGAGCATCTGTTTGGTGAAATTATCCAACCGGGAACTATCAGAGGTACTTTAAAAGAGGATATTGCACGGGAAACCGGACTGGGTGCAGTAGATGTAATAGCCGTAGGTTCTCATGACACAGCCAGTGCCGTTGCAGCCGTTCCGGCGACAAAAACTCCTATTGCTTTTCTAAGTTCCGGTACGTGGTCGCTTTTGGGCGTTGAAGTCAATGAACCGATATTGACAGAAGAAGCACGGAAAGCCGAATTCACCAATGAAGGAGGTGTTGGAGGCCGCATCCGCTTCCTGCAAAATATCACAGGACTATGGATTCTACAACGCTTGATGAGTGAATGGAAAGCACGTGGAGAAGAACAACATTATGATACAATCATACCACAAGCTGCCGAAGTGGAAACTGATACAATCATCCCTGTTGACGCTCCGGAATTCATGAATCCGGAAAATATGGAGACTGCTCTTATGAATTATTGCCGGGATCACTCTCTGCACATACCTCAAAGCAAAGCGGAAACCGTTAAATGTGTACTCCAATCATTAGCATTCAAATACCAACAGGCAGTAGAAAAGCTTAACCATTGTCTCCCCTCCCCGATCCGCCAATTAAACATCATTGGAGGAGGTTCGCAGAATAAATTACTCAACCAGCTTACAGCCGATGCACTCAATATCCCTGTTTACGCCGGTCCTGTCGAGGCTACTGCCATAGGTAATATTCTGACACAAGCAATGGCTAAGGGAGAAATTTCCGACCTCCGGGAATTAAGAGAGATTGTAAGCCGAAGTGTCACACCTCAAGTATATTATCCTAAAAAATAAAAAGTATATGGAAACACCTAAAACCGGTTATCAGGTCCAATCTTACAGCGTCCCAGTCAAAAGATATTGTCAGACTCTTGACTTACGCGATTCTCCGGAATTGATTGCCGAATATCGGAAAAGACATAGTCAAGCGGAGGCATGGCCTGAAATCCTTGCAGGTATCCGGGAAGTAGGCATCCTCGAAATGGAAATCTATATTCTTGGCACACGCTTGTTTATGATTGTCGAAACTCCCGTTGACTTCGACTGGGACACAGCAATGGCACGCCTGAATACTCTTCCCCGCCAACAGGAATGGGAGGAATACATGGCTATCTTCCAACAAGCCGCTCCCGGAATGAGTTCCGCGGAAAAATGGAAACCAATGGAGAGAATGTTCCATTTATATAATACCTAAAAATATCCCAAAAGAACCATGAAACACATCAAACAGTCCATCCTGTCAAAAGATGGCATCAATTATCTTATCCCTTTTATTCTCATCACTTCTTGTTTTGCGTTATGGGGATTTGCAAACGATATCACCAACCCAATGGTAAAGGCATTTTCCAAAATCTTCCGGATGAGTGCTACCGGCGGAGCGTTAGTACAAGTCGCTTTTTATGGAGGCTACTTTGCCATGGCTTTTCCGGCTGCCATGTTCATCCGCAAATATTCTTATAAAGCAGGTGTTCTGCTAGGTCTTGGTCTGTATGCTTTTGGAGCATTCCTATTCTTCCCTGCTAAAATGACAGGAGAATATTACCCGTTTCTGATAGCTTACTTTATCTTGACTTGCGGACTCTCATTTCTGGAGACAAGCTGTAATCCATACATTCTTTCTATGGGAACAGAAGATACTGCCACAAGACGTTTGAATCTTGCCCAATCTTTCAACCCAATGGGTTCATTGCTCGGAATGTATGTAGCCATGCAATTCATTCAAGCCAAATTACATCCAATGGGTACTGAAGAACGTGCTTTACTCAATGAGAGTGAATTTCAGGCAATCAAAGAGAGCGGTCTTGCAGTGCTAATCGCCCCTTATCTTATCATCGGTCTGATTATCGTAGCTATGCTTCTCTTGATACGATTCGTAAAAATGCCAAAGAACGGAGATCAGAACCATAAAATAGACTTCTTCCCGACATTAAAACGTATTTTCACCCAAACACGTTATCGCGAAGGTGTGATTGCTCAGTTTTTTTATGTAGGTGCACAAATCATGTGCTGGACTTTTATAATCCAATATGGTACCCGCCTGTTTATGTCACCGGAATTCGGCATGGACGAAAAGAGTGCGGAAGTGCTTTCGCAGCAATACAATATCATAGCAATGATTATTTTCTGTATCAGCCGTTTCATTTGTACTTTCATTCTGCGTTATCTGAATGCAGGAAAATTATTAATGATTCTGGCTATTTTCGGAGGAATTTTCACCTTAGGTACTATCTTCCTTCAAAATATTTATGGACTCTATTGCCTGGTAGCCGTATCCGCCTGCATGTCTCTAATGTTCCCCACTATTTACGGTATTGCCTTAAAAGGTCTTGGAGATGACGCAAAATTCGGAGCAGCCGGACTTATTATGGCTATTCTCGGAGGTTCTATTCTTCCTCCATTGCAAGCAAGCATTATTGATATGAAAGAAATCGGTTGGTTGCCGGCAGTCAACGTTTCATTCATTCTACCTTTTATCTGTTTCCTTGTGATTATCGGTTACGGCTATCGTACAGTGAAAAGAAACTGGTAGAAAACATACTTGACAATAGTGAGGCTACCTCAAAAAGAATGAACTGCCCCCAATAGTTTTGTGTCTAACTATTGGGGGCAGTTCACTTACACATTCACCTACCACCTCCCCCTACGGGGACTCCTCCTTCCCGAAGGAGGAGAATGGAGGATACTATCGACTATAAGCTAGCAAATCATTATTTTACTAATTCACCTTACCAGCAAATTTGAAGAAGAACCTTTAAGAAGGAGATTATCTCTCCTTCTTGTAATTTTCCAATCCAGTTTGCAGAAACTCGATATACTTGGGAATATCTTCATCATAAGCATACGACTTGTTCAACGGTTTTCCCTGATTATCCAGCAATACGTAGAAAGGCTGTGCATTGGCACCGAACTTCACACGTTGCAGATAACTCCATTTGTCACCGACAGTACGCAAGGTACGTTCTGTTCCGTTCTCGACAATCTTCACAGGTTCGGTCAGCGGAGTTTTATTATCTACATAGAGAGTTATCAATACATAATCGTTATTAATTAAGTCGCTCACCTTCGGGTCAGTCCAAACAGCAGCCTCCATTTTACGACAATTGACACAACCGTATCCGGTAAAGTCGAGCATTACAGGCTTACCATTCAAACGTGCATACTCCATTCCTAAATCATAATCGTCAAATTTGGCATGTACTTCATTCTTATACAAATTGAAATCCTGCGTCTGCATAGGCGGAGCAAACGCACTGACAGCTTTCAACGGTGCTCCCCATAGACCAGGAACCATATATACCGCAAATGCCAAAGAAACAAGTGCCATGAAGAAGCGGGTAACACCTACCTTATTATCATCATCATCATGCGGGAACTTGATCTTACCCAACAGATAAAATCCAAGTAAAGCAAAAATAACAATCCATAAAGCAAGGAAAGTTTCACGATCAAGCAGTCTCCAGCCATAAGCCAAATCGGCAACCGATAAGAATTTAAGTGCAAATGCAAGTTCAAGGAAACCCAGTGTTACCTTGATCACATTCATCCAACCTCCCGATTTCGGCATAGATTTCAGCCACGATGGAAATAAAGCGAAAAGAGTAAACGGCAACGCCAAAGCAATGGCGAATCCCAGCATTCCAATTGCCGGAGCTACTATACTTCCCGTTGTGGAAACCTGTACCAACAAAAATCCGATAATCGGACCTGTACAAGAGAAAGACACCAACGAAAGTGTAAATGCCATTAGGAAAATACTCAGTAATCCCGTAGTCGATTCCGCTTTACTATCTACCGCATTACTCCACTTCGAAGGCAATGTAATCTCAAATGCTCCGAAGAACGAAGCGGCAAAAACTACCAACATCAGGAAGAAGAGAATATTGAAAATTGCATTAGTAGATAAGGCATTCAACGCACTGGCACCGAAGATCAATGTAATAGCCAAGCCTAATGCCACATAAATCACAACAATAGACGCACCATAAGTCCACGCATCACGAATCCCTTTCTTCTTGTCCTTACTACGTTTCAGGAAAAAACTGACCGTCATAGGAATAATCGGCCATACACACGGAGTAAACAAAGCTAATAGTCCGCCTAAGAAACCTGTCACAAAAATATAAATCCAGGACATATCTCCCTGCGTATGTTCTTCACCTAACGCTTGCAGTTCACTAATGACCGGTTTCCAGAGTTCACCGGATGCAACGGCAGGTTGAATCCCCGTAGATGCATCTGTTGTAGTGGCAGGAACCAGTTCCATCATAGCTACAGTATCCTTAGAAACAACAGGAGCCGCCTCTTCTTTTTTCTCAACTTCCTTTTTTTCCGGTTGTTCCGCTTTAGCTGCAGCAGCATTAGCTGTCTTCGCTACTCCGGAAAACTTAAACGGCACTTCAGTAGGAGGAAGACAACTTTCATCGTCACAAGCTCCATACTCCAGATAACCTTCTATTTCATAAGCTCCACCTGTGAGCTTCACCTTCTGAATGAATTTAGCCGTATTCTCAAAATAACGCACCTTCATTTCAAACAACTTGTCGAAAGTGGCGACCTCTTTGCCAACCGGTTTCAGCTTTCCCAGTAGCTCTATGCCAGACGTTTTATCAACATTAAACGTTGCAGAAATAGGTCCGCCGTCTCCAAGTTCGGTAGAATAC
Source organism: Bacteroides sp. 43_46 (assembly GCF_001915455.1). Taxonomy (NCBI): domain Bacteria; kingdom Pseudomonadati; phylum Bacteroidota; class Bacteroidia; order Bacteroidales; family Bacteroidaceae; genus Bacteroides; species Bacteroides sp. 43_46. Next base: position 18,407 of record NZ_MNQN01000014.1, read on the forward strand.
ACATGCCACCCTTTATCAATGGCAGCGGTAAATACAATCTCCGCTTCCGTGTCAGAAAGAGTATTGAACTCAGTCTTGAACTTTACCGGATCTTTGATCTGCGCTTGCAAAACACATACAACAAAGCTTAAAAGCAGTGAAGAAATTAACTTTTTCATTTTCAATAATTAGGGGATTATAATTCATAATCTACACACGCACGGCTTTCCTTTGTCTCAGCCAAAATCCTTCCGGCTGCCACATGGTCGGGATGCGTCGCATAGTATTTCACATCTTCCAGCGTATCAAATTCACTATACAGCGCTATGTTCCACGTTTCTCCGGGATTCATATTCAATCCGACTTCAACCTTACGGATCACCGGAATTTTAGCCGGAAGCGCTTCTATTGCCTCCTTAAATTTATTCATGACTACAAGTTTCTCCTCTGCTGAAACTTCGTCTTTTAACTTAAATAATACAATGTGTTTTACCATTACGTTGTTATTTTAATGAATTGTTTCTATATTTGCCTGGTCAATGCACTGCATAAACAATGCAAATTTACTCTATTTGGTTTAAATATACACTTAAAGAGATGTTAATTATAGGAATAGCAGGCGGAACAGGCTCCGGAAAAACCACCGTCGTACGAAAAATTGTAGAAAGCCTTCCTGCAGGGGAGGTAGTATTGTTACCTCAGGATTCATACTACAAAGACAGTAGTCACGTCCCGGTGGAAGAACGCCAGAACATTAACTTCGATCATCCGGATGCCTTTGAGTGGAGTTTGCTCTCCAAACATGTCATGATGCTGAAAGAAGGAAAAAGCATCGAACAACCAACCTATTCCTATCTGACTTGTACCCGCCAGCCCGAAACAATTCATATTGAACCTCGCGAAGTAGTTATCATTGAAGGGATTCTTGCTTTATGCGATAAGAAACTACGCAACATAATGGATCTCAAAATATTTGTAGATGCCGATCCGGATGAACGCCTGATACGTGTTATTCAAAGAGACGTTATCGAACGGGGACGTACGGCAGAAGCTGTAATGGAACGTTACACACGCGTTCTCAAGCCCATGCACCTGCAATTTATCGAACCTTGCAAGCGCTATGCCGATCTTATCGTACCCGAAGGCGGAAGCAATAAAGTAGCCATTGATATACTGACAATGTACATCAAGAAGCACTTAAGGGGTTGAGAATGGTAAGTTGAAAATGAGAAGTAAAACGTCAAATATGAATGCCAAAAACCTGATTATCCCTCTACTCCTTGTGTTGTTCTGCTGCATGTTAGGTTGCCGAAATAAACAACATAACAAGGTGAATGAAAATGTACGCGATCTTTCGCAGATAAAAGATAGCGGAGAATTGGTTGTATTGACGCTTTACAGTTCAACTTCATATTTCAACTATCGTGGACAGGAAATGGGTTTTCAATACGAACTTAGTGAGCAATTCGCCAAAAGTATGGGATTGAAGCTCAGGATTGAAGTTGCCAACAGTGTGGATGAATTAATCCGCAAGTTATTGGCTGGCGAAGGAGATATGATTGCCTACAACCTGCCTATCACAAAAGAATGGAAAGACAGTATCCTCTATTGCGGGGAAGATATCATTACTCATCAAGTGATTGTGCAACAGGGAAAAAGCAAGTCTCTGAAAGATGTAACCGAGCTGGTAGGAAAAGACATATATGTTAAGCCGGGGAAATATTACGACCGGCTTGTCAATCTGAATAATGAACTGGGAGGAGGTATTCATATCCACAAAGTTACCAGTGACAGTATTACTGTGGAAGACCTGATCACGCAAGTAGCACAAGGTAAAATTCCCTATACGGTAGCCGACAATGACTTAGCGAAACTGAACAAGACCTACTATCCTAATCTGAATATCGATTTGTCCGTCAGTTTCGACCAACGTTCTTCATGGGCTGTACGAAAAGACAGTCCCGAACTGGCAGCCGCAGCTACAAAATGGCATCAGGAGAACATGACTTCTCCGGCTTATACAGCGAGTATGAAACGTTATTTTGAAAACAGTAAAATGATGCCCCACTCTCCTATCCTTTCATTAAAAGAAGGAAAAATATCCCATTATGACGATTTGTTCAGAAAATACTCCAAAGAAATCGGCTGGGATTGGCGTATGCTTGCATCATTAGCTTATACGGAATCCAATTTTGACACAACAGCTGTTTCATGGGCAGGAGCCAAAGGCTTAATGCAACTAATGCCTGCCACCGCCCGGGCTATGGGAGTACCTCCGGGAAAGGAACAGAATCCGGAAGAAAGCGTAAAGGCAGCTATCAAGTATATTGCCGCTACCGACCGCAGTTTCAGTATGATTCCCGATAAAGAAGAACGCCTCAATTTTATCCTCGCTTCTTACAATGCCGGTTTAGGACATATCTATGATGCCATGGCATTGGCAGAGAAATACGGAAAGAACAAACTGGTGTGGAAAGATAATGTAGAAAATTTCATCCTGCTTAAAAGCAATGAAGAATACTTCACTGATCCTGTCTGCAAAAACGGGTATTTCCGTGGTATAGAAACTTATAACTTCGTTCGTGACATTGTGTCACGGTACGAATCTTATAAGAAGAAAATTAAAGCCTAATACTTTTTGTAAGTCAACAGACTGATTCCGACAATAGCCAGGACTGATAAAGGTAATGCAAACAATATCGGGTCAATCACCGGGAACGGATATGTTTCTATCAGTACATCCCGTCCGAACAACGCCTTGCAGATACCCAATGCAGCCGATTCTTTCTGATGTAGAAATACCAGAGCAAAAAGACTTCCAAGAGTTCCTACCCAAAGACTCGCTATTACCCCTTGTTTCGTCGCCCGCTTCCAATAGAGCGCACAGAAATAGGCAGGGAGGAAAGCTGCCGCACAGATTCCCATAAAAATAGAAGTTCCACGGGCAATAATATCATGGGGCAACATATAGCAAATAATATAGCTGACCAAGATAGAGAATAACACTCCCAAACGAATCACATTCGTGAGTTTGCCACGGGAGCGAGGCTTATACGTACCATAAATATCCGAGCCGACCGACGCACCCATTGTATGAAACTGTGAACTCAACGTCGACATACTTGCCGAAAGGATGCACAGCATAAATAGTGCGGCAAACCAATCGGGCATTGCCTTATTAATAAAATATGGAATAATCTTATCAATATCCTGTACGACTTCCGTAGCAATCGCCCCTTCTGTTTTCAGAAAGAAAAGATTACTCAATGCTCCGGCATGATAAATAGCACCTACGGTTATAATCAAAAAGAAACAACCGATAAACACACCACGGTTCAACTGCTTGCTACTTTCCACCGTCATGAAACGGACTACTAGCTGCGGTTGCGCCAGACATCCGATTCCAACACCCAGAATAAGAGAAGTAACCAACGAATACCATTGTGGAGAACCCGTGACAGGCATCGCAGTCCACCCCTGATGTCCCAATGCCTTAAACTTTTCCGGAACCAGAGGAGCAATAGCAGTCAGTTCCTTATTAGCCTCCGTAAAGTTCATATCAAGCACCTGATACAAAGAGAAAAGCAGGAACAACATACAAGCAAACATAATGACTGCCTGCAAAGCGTCCGTATACATCACTCCCTTCATTCCTCCGGCAATCACATAAGCGGCAATCACCAGCGTGAAGATCAATAAAGAGATATTGAAGTCTATCTGAAAGATCTGTTCGATAAATACGGCTCCGCCCTTCATCACAACTGCGGCATAAAGCGGCATCCCTATAAAAATCACAGCAGCAATAAAGACTTGGATATTACGTGAGCGAAAATGACGTCCTAACAATTGCGGGAAAGTACTGACATTCAGTTTAGCCCCCATACGCCGGGTGCGCAAACCAAAAAAGATAAAAGCAATAACAACCCCGATAAACATATTGAGGAAACAGAGCCACTGGATACCCATACCAAAAGCGGCAGCCACTCCCCCGAAGCCCACAATAGCAGATGCGGAAATAAACGTGGCACCATAAGAAAGTGCCATAACGATAGGATTCATCTGACGCCCGCCTACCAGATAGTCACTGGTACTCGTTGTCTTTTTATACCCTAAAAAACCAAGATAAGCAAGTGATAGCAGATAGCCTATCACAATCAAACTGAGTGTAAATGTATTCATCGTGTTTCGTCTTTTTCGTCGTCCTTATTCCAGTATTTCAGCCCGAACCAGGCAGCAAAAATCACACATACTACCGAAAGCAGGTAGGGCAGAATTATAAAAGGGTCGTCTATTCCAAACATTTGCGTATCAGATTTTAATTAATTCAGACGCAAATGTAAGGAAATTATTGAAAAGACAAAACTTTTGTTTACTAATACTGATTATAATGTATCTTTTTCTCGTCAAATTTCTGTTTCGGATTCTCTTTGGTAGCGGGATAACCGAACGGAATGACACAAAGCGGAAGGATATTCTCAGGCAGACCGGTATATTTACGCACCACCTGCATACGGTCTTCATAAGGATAAGCGGCTGTCCACACAGCACCAAATCCCAGACTTTCGGCAGCCAAAAGGATGTTTTGGGCAGCAGCAGAGCAGTCCAGATACCAATAGGAAGATTTCACGGAATCACCGCAAACAATAATTGCATTACGAGCCTGCGTCAACATCTTGGCATACGGAAGTGCGGCAGCCATTGAATCCAGTTTGGCACGGTCGGACACAACGACAAATTCCCACGGACGGACGTCTTTACCCGAAGGGGCAGCCATTCCGGCACGAAGCAACAAATCAATCTTCTCTTTCTCCACTCCCTTATTCAGATAAGTGCGTACGCTTTTACGCTCAAAGATATTATCCAATGCAGCATTTCCGGTTCCGGACGTTCCTTTTTCTTCTTTTGCAGAAGAACATGAACTCATTGCAACTATTGCCATGAAGAGGCATAAGAAAGAGAAAATCTTTTTCATTGTGACACTGTTTTAAAATAGGTTTAACTTATTTTTCTGTGCTTCTTCCAGTGAAACGGTTTCACGGCGCAGTAATCCGCTCTTTTCACGAAGTGCCTCATATTCCGCCTCCAGTTCATTTACCAATTCAGCCTTTAATTGCGGATTCAATAAACGGGAAGCGACACTTGCATTCTGGGAAGCATCTTTAAGGTGCACCACCGGAGCGTGATAGACCGGAGCAATTTTCAGCGCCGTGTGCATCTTAGACGTAGTAGCTCCACCAATCAGAAGAGGTATATCCAGTCCGGCTTTCTCCAGTTCGATAGCTACATGGGCCATTTCCTCCAGAGACGGAGTAATCAGGCCACTAAGACCTATCATGTCTACTTTTTCCTCAATAGCGCGCTGAACGATAGTCTCTGCGGGAACCATTACTCCCAAGTCGACAATCTCATAGCCATTGCAAGCCATTACCACGGCAACAATATTCTTACCGATATCGTGTACATCACCTTTCACTGTGGCAAGCAATACCTTTCCGGCAGAAGTCGTTCCTTCTACTTTTTCCGACTCGATAATCGGTTGCAGAATAGCAACAGCCTTCTTCATTGTACGGGCAGTCTTCACCACTTGAGGCAGGAACATCTTTCCTGCACCGAAAAGCTCGCCTACATAATTCATTCCGTCCATCAACGGACCTTCAATTACATTGACTGCTTTATCATAGAGTGGCAATGCTTCTGCCAAGTCTTGTTCGAGATAATCTCCGATACCTTTCATCAAAGCATATTTCAGACGTTCCTGAACGGATTCATCCCTCCATGCATCATGCTTCACAGCCTGTTGTCCGGCAGCTTCGCCAGAAGTTGCCTTTAAAGCTTCCGCCAGTTCAATCAGGCGTTCGGCAGCGTCGGGGCGACGATTCAAGACAACATCCTCTATCTTTTCAAGAATATCTACCGGTATATCACTATAAAGTACAGAAGTTCCCGGATTCACAATCCCCATATCCATTCCTTGCTGTATGGCATGGTAAAGGAACACAGCGTGCATGGCTTCACGGATATAATTGTTACCACGGAAAGAGAAAGAAAGGTTACTTACTCCCCCGCTGACATGCGCTCCGGGAAGGTTTTTCTTAATCCAACCGGTAGCTTCGATGAAGTCCACCGCATAGTTGTTATGCTCTTCGATACCCGTAGCTACGGCAAGCACATTCGGATCGAAAATAATATCGTGAGGGTTAAAACCTATTTCATCAACCAAAAGACGATAAGCACGCTCGCAAACTTCTATTTTACGCGCAGCAGTGTCAGCCTGTCCTTTTTCATCAAAAGCCATTACTACGGCCGCAGCTCCATATTGCTTGATAATCCGGGCGTGTTCAAGGAATTTGTCTTCGCCTTCTTTCAGAGAAATAGAGTTAACGATCGATTTCCCCTGAAGGCATTTTAATCCGGCTTCGATAACTTCCCATTTAGAGGAATCGATCATCACAGGTACACGTGCAATCTCCGGCTCGGACATGATAAGATTGAGGAACGTTGTCATCTCTGCCTTAGCGTCCAGCAATCCATCATCCATATTGACGTCAATCACCAAAGCTCCGTCTTCTACCTGTTGACGGGCAATAGACAACGCTTCATCATATTTCTTTTCATTTATCAGACGAAGGAATTTACGCGAACCGGCCACATTACAGCGTTCTCCGACATTTACAAAGTTTATTTCCGGTTTCACTTCCAACAGCTCAAGGCCGGAAAGCCACATACAATCAGGTTTAGGAGCCGGTATATGCGGTCGGGCACCTTCTACCAAAGCCGGATATTCGGCAATATACGCATCCGTTGTTCCACAACAACCACCGATAATATTGATTAATCCTTCCTGGATATATTCTTTCACCTCATGGGCCATATCCGCAGGAGTTTGATCATACTTGCCGAGACTGTTCGGCAAACCCGCATTCGGATAAGCACTTATATAATAAGGTGCGCGGACAGCCAACTGTTCAAGGAAAGGCTTTAACTGTCGGGCCCCGAACGAGCAGTTCAAACCGACAGAAAAGATATTGGCGTGTTGCACAGAAGCAAGAAATGCATCCAGCGTCTGACCGGACAATGTTCTTCCGCCTACATCAGACACGGTAACAGATAACATGACCGGCACCTCAACACCTGTTACTTTCATAGCTTGTTCTGCAGCAAAAATAGCGGTCTTGGCATTCAACGTATCAAATATCGTCTCAATCAGAATGGCATCCACTCCACCTTCAAGCATAGCTTCCATTTGCTGTTGGTAAGCTGCCGCCAGTTCATCATAAGTCAAGGCACGATAAGCCGGGTTGTTCACATCCGGACTCATAGAGCAGGTCTTATTGGTAGGTCCAACGGAACCGGCTACAAAACGCGGTTTATCAGGATTCTTTGCAGTATATTCATCAGCCAGTTCACGCGCCAGTTTTACAGCTGCAAGATTTATTTCACACACATATTCTTCCACGTGATAATCTGCCATAGAAACCGTAGTCGAACTGAATGTATTGGTTTCAATAATATCCGCACCTGCTTCCAGATACTTACGATGAATATCTTGAATTACATCGGGACGTGTCAGACACAATAAATCATTATTTCCTTTCAACTGTCCGGGAATATGCGCAAAACGCTCGCCACGAAAATCTTCTTCTGTGAGATTATATTGTTGGATCATTGTACCCATTGCTCCGTCCAAAATAAGAATGCGGTCGGATACAATCTGAGAAATTGTCTTTTTCATTACCCTATCATCATCTTTTAAACATACGAGCCATATCTCTACGGTCGTCTTTTTCTTTTATGGATTCCCGCTTATCATACTCCTTCTTACCTTTCGCCAAAGCAACGACCAGTTTCGCCAAACCTTTTTCGTTGATAAAAAGACGCACGGTCACAATTGTAAACCCGGGATTCTTCATTTCCCGTTGAAGTTTCTCCAGTTCTTTCCTACTAAGCAACAGCTTCCTGTCCCTGCGTGCCGTATGATTATTGTACGATCCGTAAAAGTACTCGGCGATATGCATATTCTTTACCCATAATTCGCCTTTCACAAAATAGCAAAACGTATCTACCAGACTCGCTTTTCCCAAACGAATGGATTTGATTTCCGTACCGGTCAATACGATACCTGCCGTATAGGTATCTATCAGTTCATAGTCGAACGTAGCACGTTTATTCTTAATATTTACAGGAGGTTGTTTCATTTTCACTTATTAATTAAGTATGGCCGTCAACTTATTAAACACAAATTGAATCACCGTCGGACATAGTATTAACAAAACGGACGATAAAAGGGTGTATTTCAACCGTTGTTTTTCTTCTACCTTCATCATTATAGGAGCACCTTCCCATACTACATAGACAATGTAGAACTGCAACAGCCAAGCAATAATTCTAAAATCAGGTAATAGTCCGGTGACAATCTGAAGCAGAAACGGTACAACAAGTGCATATCCTGCAAATTGTTGCACTAACGGCATATTAGCATGCATGCCAAACATCTTGATTCCTATTTCATTTATGGCATAAGCTGCCAGAAAGTATCCTCCGAACAGGGCCACAGCTACGGCACAACAATTGGTCATAGCTATCTGAAAACTTTGCGGACCGCCCCAACCATTGGTCAATAGTGACCCGATAAAGACGGACAAGCCGCATAAACCAATCATAGGATAGACAAAAGCCATAAAAACTTTTCGCCTATCCTCTTCCATAGAAATTTCCTCCCAGGCCTTGGCCGGAGAGGAAATCAATTTCATTGCTATGTTAAATAGTTCCTTGTAGTTCAATGTTATTCTCTAAAAGTATAAGTCACAGGAGTTGTAGTTGTTGTCTTGGGGACATCATTATTGCTTGAATTCGCTTCTGATACAATCGTAATATTACTTGGATATCTTCCTTCATTTGCATTCTTATAAGCCTCTATAGCACTTCTTATATCAAAGACTCTATACGAAAAAGCTCTATAAGTTTCTTTAGCCTTTTCTTCTGTAGAAGTATGACGTAAAAACAGTTTTAAATCTGTTTTACCTTTAAGCTCGTTTTCATCACTATAATATACCATAAAAAAAGTATGACTGGCTATTTTCTCAAAAGCAAAATATTGAATAGGAACAAGCAAGTTATAGTTATCAATCATAGCCGGCTTCAAATCGGTAATACTTATGACACCTCTATCTGAAACATAAGAAGGATGCTCTCCTTCATCTTCTGCTTTTGTCGTACTATGTACAGCATTACCCGAGATTTTTTCAGTAGATCCGATTGTTGCATTGATAGTGTTTGTTGTATAATCTATATCCACCTCTCTATCATAGCTACACATTGCAACAATAAAATCACCTGTCATAAAGTTAGTTGTACCTTCAACCGTATTCTTTGATTTAAAAGTAAATCCATCCAATGAAGTGAAAGTTAACCCCAAAAAGCTATCTTTTACTTTACCTAGAACAGGAAGGTCATTTACCTGTGATTTATCATCCCCATTCATACAAGAAGTAACCGACATTCCCATTACTACAGCCATCAAAGCCACCAAGAAAAATTTCATTTGTTTCATAAACATATTTTTTAGATTTTGCAAAGATATAAATTCTAATTCACAATTGATAAATGCAGATACTTAAAAAATACTGCATCCCTTACTTTATTATTTTCGCAAAAAGTTCCAAATGTTCGTCTACATAGCTTGCAATCAAAGCCGTAACCTGTTCTTCCATTTCCAAATAAACCTCTTCCAGCTCATCAAAAGCCTCGTATTGCTCATACATAGCCATAAATTCATCATCAGTCCGCTCCTTCTCCAAGTCCTTACGATTGGCATCAAATATTTTTTTGGCCTTATAGATCAATTTCGAGAATTCATCCGCCCCCCACAAACGCATCACCTTCGCAAACGGATTATCAAAAATATATCCTCCGTATCCATTCTGGATCAATTGACAGAATCCGCCAACCATAATTTCATCACGGAAAATCTGGTAAGCCAACAAAGAATGCTGCTCACCTGTCAGTAATGGCATCGTATCAGCAGTCAATTCACCACCAATCACTTCCTTATATTTATCGGTAAACACTTGGATAAATTCATCCATTCCTTCGCCCGCAGCCTTTTGTAAAGCAGATTCTATAACTTCAATCATAATTCTTTCTTAATAAATTATGCAGCAAAGCTACGAATTTTATTCTACATCTCAATAACTCATACTACAAATAAGGATGCAAATCATTATCTTCTACACAAGGAAAAAATGCAATTTTCTCTTTCACCTATCACCGCAGAGCGTCAAAGTGGTTATTCATCGTGGTTTCGCATACGGTGACAGGTTAATTGCAACCTATCACCAACCTATCAACCTATCACCGTCTTCCCCCTTGATTAATACCCTAAAGAAGCAAGTATACTTCTTCTATCCCCCTTTCATAGTTCATATTTAGCGCTGATATTGTTAGGTCACCACGGCCGTGAAGAGAAGTTACCACAGCTGTGGCAGGATATCTCCACGTCCATGACAAGATCTTACCACGGCCGTGGTGACCTAACAATACCGGCATCCTTTTCCTATTTTAGCTACTACTTTTGAGTACTTTCCCTATGGGATATACTATTATTCTCTATTTGTCCGGAAACTAATTCTATGGATGTAAGCGCATTCCCATATACACACCTATTAAATAAGGTATAAGCCAAATACACCAAACGACAATGCTGAAACGGTTAAAATGCTTTTTAGCTTTTGCCGAACCTTTCACATAAGTCCATATCGCCCACAAAGCATGCACAAACATTAAAAGAATGGCAATAGGCCCCGTCACCGTATGAATCTCATCATGCAGGTGAGTCAGTTCGGCGATATGTTCCATTAAACTGGTACCAACCGTATCAGCTATCAATCCGATCAAAAAGAAAGCTATATGCCAGAACTTCAGCTTCTTTTGGAGTCGCTCGCCCCAGACACCGATCGAATAAAAAACGAGTGCAGAGGAAATGACACAAATTGCCGCAATTAAATAATGTATATCTATTTGATCCAGTTCCATACTTTTTTGTTTTTCAATAACAACAAAGATATGAATAGATAGTTCTACAACCTTCAAACTTTCACAAATGCAATCCCGACTTTACAAACGACGGAGAAAGGCAAACCGATTTGTCTCTTTTCACAAAAAAGTAATAAAAGGCGATTTGCAGAAACAAATAAATCGACTACCTTTGTGGGCGATTTAGAGAATCGTGACTACGTATTTTTAATTATATCACTTAAAAAAAGAGCTAATTATGACTTATTCACACGAAGTGGAACACATGTGTGTTGTAAAGAAGGGTCCTAACCACGGACCGGCTCCCATACCCGAAGAAGGCAAATGGGTAAAATCAAAAGAAATCGTTGATATTTCAGGTTTGACACACGGTATCGGTTGGTGTGCTCCTCAACAGGGTGCTTGCAAACTGACACTGAACGTTAAAGAAGGCGTTATCCAGGAAGCTTTGGTGGAGACTATCGGATGTTCCGGTATGACTCACTCTGCTGCTATGGCTGCCGAAATTCTTCCGGGAAAAACGATCCTCGAAGCATTGAACACTGACCTTGTTTGCGACGCAATCAACACTGCTATGCGCGAACTCTTCCTGCAAATCGTTTACGGACGTACTCAGTCTGCTTTCTCTGAAGGTGGTTTGATCATCGGTGCAGGTCTGGAAGATTTAGGTAAAGGTCTGCGTAGCCAGGTAGGTACTCTTTATGGTACTTTGGCTAAGGGTCCCCGTTACCTTGAAATGGCTGAAGGTTACATCAAAAACATCTTCTTGGATAAGAATGACGAAATCTGTGGATACGAATTCGTTCACATGGGTAAGTTCATGGATGAAATCAAGAAGGGAACAGATGCAAACGAAGCATTGAAGAAAGTTACAGGTACTTACGGACGTGTAACAGCAGAACAGGGAGCAGTTAAACATATTGATCCACGTCACGAATAATATAAGGAGGAAAGAAACTATGATTAGAGAAGTAAAATTCGAAAGCCAAGACCGTCGTATCAAAGGTATCATCGAAGCCTTGAACGCTAACGGCATCAAAGACATCGAAGAAGCTAACGCTATCTGCGAAGCTGCCGGACTTGATCCTTATAAAACGTGTGAAGAAACTCAGCCTATCTGTTTTGAAAACGCAAAATGGGCTTATGTGGTAGGTACTGCAATCGCTCTTAAGAAGAACTGCACAAACGCTGCTGAAGCTGCAGAAGCTATCGGTATCGGTTTGCAGGCATTCTGTATTCCGGGTTCTGTTGCTGACGACCGTAAGGTTGGTATCGGCCACGGTAACCTCGCTGCTATGTTGCTGCGCGAAGAAACTAAATGTTTCGCTTTCCTTGCAGGTCACGAATCTTTCGCTGCTGCTGAAGGTGCTATCAAAATCGCTGCAAAAGCAGACAAAGTACGTAAAGAACCGTTGCGTTGCATCCTGAACGGTCTTGGAAAAGACGCTGCTCAGATCATCTCTCGTATCAACGGCTTTACTTACGTTCAGACTCAATTCGATTACTTTACCGGTGAACTGAAAGTTGTTCGCGAAATCGCTTACTCTGACGGTCCTCGTGCAAAAGTAAAATGCTACGGTGCTGACGACGTTCGTGAAGGTGTAGCTATCATGTGGAAAGAAGGCGTAGACGTTTCTATCACAGGTAACTCTACTAACCCGACTCGTTTCCAACATCCGGTTGCAGGTACTTACAAGAAAGAACGTGTTCTTGCCGGTAAACCCTATTTCTCAGTAGCTTCAGGTGGTGGTACAGGTCGTACTCTTCACCCGGACAACATGGCTGCCGGTCCTGCTTCATACGGTATGACGGACACTATGGGTCGTATGCACTCAGACGCTCAGTTCGCTGGTTCTTCATCAGTTCCTGCTCACGTAGAAATGATGGGATTCCTGGGAATTGGTAACAACCCGATGGTAGGTTGTACAGTGGCTTGTGCTGTTGACGTAGCTCAGGCTTTGAGCAAGTAATTATAACAATTACAACATATTAAATCCCTGTAACTGATAAGGTTATGGGGATTTTTATTCTCTATACCAAAAGAAAAAGCAAAGCAAGAAGGTTCTTCTTCAAATTTAGTGGTAATTTACAAGTCGGTGTTATCTCTATTCTCCTCCTTCGGGAAGGAGGAGTACCCGTAGGGGGAGGTGGTAGGTAAATGCACAAGCATAATATATGCACAGATAGGCGCACCTACCACCCCGACTTTTAGCCACCCCTCCTTATTCATATAATTATGAGTTTATGCAAATATTGCCAATCTATTTGAATCCGACAATAACAACATTCCATCCTTATTGATCATTTACAGGAGTTTAGGGCGAAGGTAGAAGTAAAAGCCTATGGTAACTGTAACAAAATTTGTTATAATCACTAAATTAGTTATCTTTACCGTACAAACCCATTTGGGAAATAAAAGAATATTACCATTAAATTCTAATAAAAGGATATTGGAATTTTGATACGGTTGATCTAATCGTGAACTCACATAAAACTATATTTACGATATGAATAAACTCTATTTAATTGCAATCGGAGCATTGCTTTCCGGTATTATTACGGTCCAGGCTCAAGAATGGAAGCCGCAACAATGGCCTGTATTAAAGAAATATGACAAGGAACATCTTTACCAAATTGCGTTACCTTTAGGAGGTATCGGAACTGGTACAGTATCGCTCGGAGGGCGTGGAGAACTACGCGACTGGGAAATAATGAATGTCCCGGCAAAGAAATACAGCACAGTAACCACAGGGAACAATGCTCCTTTCTTTGCAATCTATGCCAAACCGCAAAACCAGAAAGCGACTACCACATTGCTGACAGGACCATTATATTCGCATGAATATTTACATTATGAAGGACGTCCTGTCAATCATCATGGTCTTCCGCGTTTTGAACAAGCTTCATTCGAGGCGGCATACCCTTTCGGACAAGTTTCTTTATCGGACAGCAATCTGCCTGTAAAAGTTAAGGTAAAGGGTTTTAACCCGTTTATTCCTGGCGATGCCGATGCCAGCGGATTGCCTGTGGCCGTACTCTCGTATGAAGTTACAAACACTACCGACCAACCGATGAATGTATCAATCTGTGGTTCGATACGCAACTTTATAGGTAAGGACGGAAGTAAATTCCGTACAGACTGGAAAGGTGATTACATTCCTACAGGAGCAAAGAACAACAAGAACAAGTATGTTGAAAGCAACAATATAAAAGGAATATACCTTTATTCGGATGGTGTAGATAAGGATGATTCGGCATGGGGAACTGTTGCGCTTACCACTCAGGCAGTTAATGGCGTGACTTACCGTACTTCGTCAAAAGCCGATAACTGGAACAATAGCATTCTCAACTTTTGGGATGATTTTAGTGCGGATGGTATGCTGACCGAACGAAGTAAGCAGGAAGATGAAGATCCTATGGCCTCATTGTCTGTAAATAAGACAATAGCTCCACAAAGTACTGAAACATTTACATTTTATATCACATGGAGTTTCCCGAACAGGAAAGCTTGGTCTTCTGTTGTAGTAGGCAACTATTATAGCAATCAATATCCTGATGCTTGGAAAGCAGCGGAAACTATCATCCCACAAATACCCGGATTAGAAAATAAGACATTGTCGTTCATTAATGCACTGCTCGGCACTTCTTATCCGGAGGTGGTGAAAGAGGCGGCTTTATTCAATCTAGCCACATTGCGCTCTCAAACAGTATTTCGTTTGCCAAGCGGTCACATGATGGGATGGGAAGGTGTGATGGACCGTTTCGGTTCGTGTGAAGGTTCTTGTACCCATGTATGGAACTACGAAACTGCCACTCCTTATCTTTTCGGGGAACTGGCAAAAACCATGCGTGACGTAGAGTTCAACTATGCCACAAAGGAAAACGGTTTGATGAATTTCAGGGCATCTCTCCCACTTTCTGAAGCAAGCAAAGGGAACAATCCGGCTGCAGACGGGCAAATGGGATGTATAATGAAAATATATCGCGAATGGCAACTCTCCGGAGATAATGATTTTCTGAGAAATAACTGGGAACAGGTGAAGAAAGTCCTTTCATACGCTTGGATAGAAAAAGGCTGGGATGGTAATCAGGATGGAGTAATGGAAGGTTCGCAACATAATACCATGGATGTAAACTACTTTGGACCTAATCCTCAAATGGGCTTTTGGTATATGGGAGCTTTAAAGGCTGCCGAAAAGATGTCAATAGCTATGAAAGATAAAAGCTTTGCGAAGAAATGCCGTACACTGTTTGAGAAGGGAAGCGAATGGATGGACGAAAATCTGTTCAACGGAGAGTACTATGAACATAAGATTACAGATCCGAAGACATTTGAATTTCTTGACATGAACGACCCTGATGTTAAGATTCCGGGATTCCAGTTAGGACAAGGTTGTCTTGTCGACCAGCTTGTTGGACAATATATGGCTCACTTGTGCGGATTAGGTTATCTGGGTGATAAGAAGAATATACAAACAACTATGAAGAGTATCATGAAATATAACTTCGTGGAAGACTTCAGCCGTCATTTTAACAATATGCGTTCTTACGTAATGGGCGATGAAGCAGGTTTACTTATGGCTTCTTGGCCGAAAGGACGTCTGGAAGTTCCATTCCCATACTTTTCCGAAGTCATGACAGGATTTGAATATTGTGCTGCCGTTGGAATGCTTTATGAAGGCATGGAAGAAGATGCTCTTACTTGTATCAATGCCATCCGACGCCGTCATGATGGTGCAAAACGTAATCCTTTCAGTGAATCGGAATGCGGACACCATTACGCTCGCTCCATGGCAAGCTGGTCTGCTATCATAGCTTTGAGCGAGTTCCAATATTCGGGTGTTGATAAAAGCATGAAGATAACAGACCGTCCAGGCAACTATTTCTGGAGCAACGGCTATTCATGGGGTACGGTTCAAGTAACAGAAGATGATGTTACCATAGAAGTGATTAATGGCACCCTCTCGTTGAAGTCGCTTACGGTAGGTAGCCGGAAAGGTATGAAACTGAAGCATTTTGATTTTAAAGAAGGAGATGTCCGAAACATCAAACTTCATAAATAATTATTATTAAACATGGGTACACGGAGATACGGATTTGTTCCGGTAAGGAACTTTTATATCCGTATCTCCGCGTTTTAATATTTAATTTAGTATAAAAATGAAAAGCTAATATTATTATCTTACCTGTTTGTCCACTTTATTCCAAGTGGCTGTTTACCAAGAGAGAGAGAAAGCAATCTGAAGGGTTGCTTTCTTGTTTCTAAGCAACTCCCAACAGTTCTACCTCAAACACCAATGTTGAGTAAGCAGGAATAGAATCAACTGATTTATTGCCGTATCCCATTGTATAAGGGATATAAATTATCCATTTATCCCCAACGTGCATTTTCTGAAGCGCCACCTGCCAGCCTTCTATTACGTCACTGAGACGTAAAGCATCGGGACAACTGCGTTCATAAGAATTATCAAACTCCCGACCGTCAATCAGACTTCCTTTGTAATGCACGGTAACAATGCTCCGCGCACCCGGAGAAACCGTACCTTCACCGGTCTCCAGTATTTTATAATAGATGCCACACGGCAATGCAAAAACACCTTCCTGAAAAGACAGGTTTTTCAGAAATCGCCGATTGGCTTCTTTATATTCTTTCTTCTTTCCCATAAACTATCTTATTAGAGTTCACAAAAATAAGTAGAATTGAGAAGAATCTATCATAAAAACAGTATATTTGTTTGTTGAATTATAAAACCTCTTCGCTATGGGACAAATGAAAACTAAATGTAGCAGTAGTGCTACCGGACTATTCTTTCTGCTTTTGATGATCGTGAGTTTTTCATCATGCACACGCACGCAAAAAGACATCATTCCTTCTGCCGAATATGCTCCGTATGTAAATGCCTATACGGGAGGAGTTATTTCACAGAACTCTACCATACGTATTGAACTGACACACGAGCAACCAATGGTAGACTTAAATAATGAGTTAAAGGAAAATCCATTTAGTTTTTCACCTTCACTGAAAGGGAAGGCATATTGGGTGAGTAATAATACCATTGAATTTGTACCCGAAGAAGGTACACTGAAGCCGGGGTCACTTTATGAGTGTACGTTCCAACTTGGCAAATTCGTCGAAGTGGACAAGAAATTAAAGGAGTTCAACTTCTCCTTCCGGGTACAGGAACGCAATTTCACACTTTCCATAGAACCACTACCTATCACAGATGCCCAACCGGATGAAATAAATATCAAGGGGGAAATATGTTTCAGCGACATCGTAAAAAAGGAAGAGGTGGAAAAGATATTGACCGTCAAGGACGGGAATAACAAAAGCTATCCGGTAGAAATTATACCAACAGATAATCTTACCCGATACCAATTCTGTATCAACCAGGTTCCAAGAGATACGGAGGATTACCAACTGACCATCACTGCCAATGGCAGTCCCGCACGTATCGATCAAACTCAAAGTGAAGAGGTTCTGATTCCAGCGAAAGATAGTTTCCGCTTTCTGTCCGCCACACGCATCGACGAACCGGAAAATGGAATTGAGGTTGTGTTCTCCACCCCTTTATCCGATACACAGGACCTGAAAGGGTTGATTGAGATTCCGGAGCTTTCTTCTTCCGTTTTCCAGATCAAAGAAAACAGGGTATTCATCTACTTCGAAGCAAACCAGCTAAGCAAATTGACGCTCAACATCCATGAAGGAGTAAAAAGCAGTCAGGGCAAAACGTTGGGAACTTCACATTCGATCTCATTCAGCGAAATAAATCTGAAACCGCAGGTAGAGATGTTGACAACCGCCGCTATCCTGCCCGATTCAAAAAGCCTGATTATCCCATTCCGGGCTGTAAACCTGTATGCTGTGGACTTAAGCGTGATTCGTATCTTTGAAAATAATGTGCTGATGTTTATGCAAACCAATTCGCTTGCTTCCGCTAATGAATTACGCCGTTCGGGACGGTTGGTATACAAGAAAACATTATGGCTGGGCAAAGATACCTCAAAAGATATTCATAACTGGGAAAACTATTCGATAGACCTTGCCGGATTGATTCGTCAGGAACCGGGAGCCATTTACCGGGTGATACTCTCTTTCCGCCAGGAATACTCCGCTTATCCATGCAGCGGAGTCGACAATCAGGATATCAAGTTCGCTGACAATAATACGCCGGACGGTTTGATGAAAGTAAGCGGAAGTGCCTTGTCCGAAGCGGATGAAGCGGTTTGGGATACGCCCGAAGCCTATTATTACTATAACGGCGGAACAATGGACTGGAGTGTATACCGATGGAAAGAACGGGATAATCCCTGTCACCCTTCCTATTATATGAATTCGGATCGGGCTGCCGCCTGCAACGTTTTTGCCTCTAACCTGGGAATGATCGTGAAACGTAATTCTCTGAATAAACTATGGATTGCCGTAAGTAACATATTGGATACAAATCCGGTAGGAAAAGCACAGGTAACGGTTTACAACTTCCAATTGCAACCCATAGGAAAAGGGGAAACGAATGGAGAGGGTTTTGTTGAAATCAGTTCAAAAGGAACACCCTTCATCGTTGTGGCAGAAGCGGAGAAACAAAAGGCTTATGTTCGCGTGGTAGACGGTGAAGAACAGTCTGTCAGCCGGTTCGATGTAGGAGGAAAAGAGATTCAGAAAGGACTGAAAGGATTTATCTATGGTGAAAGAGGCGTATGGCGACCGGGAGATACACTACACATCTCCTTCATATTGGAAGACCGGGAAAAGAGGATACCGGACAAACATCCCGTAGCACTCGAAATCTATAATCCGAAAGGGCAGTTCTATACCAAAATGATTTCTACACAAGGTATGAACGGATTCTACACGTTTGATGTTCCTACGCAAGCCGGTGACCCGACCGGTCTTTGGAATGCATATATAAAGGTAGGAGGAACTACTTTCCACAAAGGCCTGCGTATTGAAACGATAAAGCCCAACCGACTGAAAATCAATCTGACGCTACCGAAGATTCTTCAATCAACAGACAAAAATGTCACTGTTCCGCTCGCTTCTGCGTGGCTGACGGGAGCCACTGCCTCCAAATTGAAAGCTAAAGTGGAAATGTCTTTGTCCAAAGTAAACACGCAATTCAAGAACTACGGACAATATATATTCAACGATCCTGCTACGGATTTCACAACCATTAAAACGGATGTGTTCGATGGCATACTTAATGCGGAAGGAAAAGCAGGAGTCACGTTGAAAGTTCCGGCAGCAACAAATGCACCGGGTATGCTGAATGTGACCTTCACCACCCGGGTATTCGAACCGGGAGGAGACGCCAGCATCTATACACAAAGCATTCCGTTCTCCCCATTTGTATCTTACGTAGGAATCAATCTGAATCAACCGAAAGGAAAATATATCGAAACGGATAAAGACCACGTCTTTGATATCGTGACCGTTAATTCGCAAGGACAGCCGGTGAACCGTTCCAACCTGGAATATAAGATATACCGCATCAGTTGGAGCTGGTGGTGGGAAAACAGCGACGAGTCTTTCGGCACTTACATCAACAATAGTTCCATTACCCCCGTAGCCAGTGGTAAATTGCAGACCAGCGGAGGAAAAACAACATTTAAATTCCGTGTCGATTATCCGTCTTGGGGACGCTATCTCGTATATGTAAAAGACAAAGATAGTGGCCACGCCACCGGAGGAACCATCTATGTAGACTGGCCGGAATCACGGGGACGTTCGAACAAGACCGATCCCAGCGGTATCAAGATGCTTACTTTCTCGCTGGATAAAGACTCTTACGAGATAGGAGAAACAGCTACGGCAATTATTCCTGCGGCTGCCGGAGGGCGTGCGTTGGTATCCATAGAAAACGGTTCGTCCGTATTGCACCGGGAATGGATAGAGGTAACCAACGAGGGAGACACGAAATATACATTTGAGATTACTCCGGAAATGGCTCCGAACGTATATCTGCACATCAGTCTGCTACAACCTCATGCACAGACAATAAATGATTTACCGATCCGTATGTATGGCATTGCTCCGGTATTTGTCACCAACCGCCAGACTGTTCTGCAACCTCAGATACAGATGCCGGAAGTATTGCGACCGGAGACAGACTTCAACGTCACAGTCAGCGAAAAAAGTGGGAAGCCGATGACTTACACATTAGCTATTGTTGATGACGGATTATTGGATCTAACCAATTTCAAGACACCTGATCCCTGGAATGAATTCTATTCACGCGAGGCACTCGGTATCCGCACTTGGGATATGTACGACAATGTATTGGGAGCTTCTGCCGGAGCTTACAGTTCACTTTTCAGCGTTGGTGGAGATGCAACGCTCAAACCGGCCGACGCAAAAGCGAACCGGTTCAAACCCGTAGTGAAGTTTATAGGGCCATTCTATTTGGAAAAGGGCAGGCAGCAGACGCATACATTGAAACTTCCGATGTATGTGGGTTCGGTACGTGCCATGGTAGTGGCAGGACAGGACGGAGCTTACGGGAATGCAGAAAAGACTGCATTTGTACGGACACCATTAATGTTACTCTCCACTTTGCCGCGCGTACTTAGTATTCAGGAAGAAATCACTGTTCCGGTCAATGTCTTCGCTATGGAAAAACAAGTGAAGAATGTGACCGTATCGCTTCAGGCGTCCGGTGGCGGAGTTCAGATAGAAGGTTCCCATCAACAGTCGCTCACCTTCAACCGGCCCGGCGACCAACTTGTGTTCTTTACTTTAAAGACCGGAAACAAAACCGGAAAGGCAACCATCAAACTGACGGCAAGCGGTGGCGGACAACAAACCAAAGAAACCATTGAAATAGAAGTACGGAATCCGAATCCGATAGTTACATTACGCAGCAGCGAATGGATAGAAACGGGACAGAACAAAGAATTATCCTATCAGTTAGGAAGTTTGTCTGCAAACAACCAGATAAAACTGGAAGTATCGCGCATTCCATCAGTAGACATCAGCCGTCGGTTCGACTTCTTATATAACTATCAACACCACTGCACGGAACAGTTGACTTCAAAAGCACTGCCACTCCTGTTTATCGCTCAGTTCAAAACAATAGATACCCGGGAAGCAGAGAAGATAAAAGCAAATGTACAAGAAGCGATCCGTCAGATTTACGCCCGCCAACTCCCCAACGGAGGATTTGTCTACTGGCCGGGAAATGCCGTTGCTGACGAATGGATCAGTTCTTACACAGGAATGTTCTTAACACTGGCGCAGGAGAAAGGCTATGCCGTCCATGCAAATGTATTGAACAAGTGGAAACGCTTCCAACGTGCTGCCGCACAAAATTGGCGTATGCCTCAAGAGGCAAACAACTGGCAACAATGGCAGTCAGAACTGCAACAGGCTTTCCGCCTCTATACCCTGGCTCTGGCCGGTGCACCGGAATATGGCGCCATGAACCGGATGAAAGAACAACCGGGATTATCTATCCAAGCTAAATGGAGACTGGCAGCTGCCTACGCACTGACGGGTAAGATGAAGCCTGCCGAAGAACTAGTGTACAATGCAGAGACAACAGTCATCCCCTACTCTTCCATGAATCAGATTTACGGTTCGTCCGACCGGGATGAAGCGATGATCTTGGAAACATTACTTCTGATGAACCGGGAACGGGATGCTTTACAGCAAGCGAAAGTCGTTTCAAAGAATCTGTCACAAGAGAACTGGTTCAGCACACAGTCCACCGCTTTCGCCCTTATGGCAATGGGATGCCTGGCGGAGAAGTTGTCCGGCTCGTTAGACTTCACCTGGACATGGAACGGCAAACAACAGCCTGCCGTAAAATCGGCTAAAGCCGTCTTCGAGAAAGAGATTTCCACTTCTCCCAAATCAGGAACGGTTGCCGTAAAGAATCAAGGCAAGGGAGCACTAAGCGTAGACCTTATTACACGTACACAGTTGTTGAATGATACGTTGCCGGCTATTTCCGACAATCTTCGTATGGATATCAGGTATGCAAGTATGGATGGTAAACCGATGTCTGTCAACGATATCCGGCAGGGAACGGACTTCACGGCTATTGCTTCGATATCCAACACAAGCGGGACCACCGATTACACCAACTTGGCATTGACTCACATCATCCCGTCCGGCTGGGAAGTGTATAACGAGAGAATGACGGTTCCCGAAGCAGAGCCACAAGAGACAACCGACTCGTCCGGTAATGTGAGCGGCCAATATACTTATCAGGATATCCGCGACGATCGTGTATTGACTTATTTCAATCTGCGCCGGGGCGAAACGAAGATATTTACAATCAGGTTGCAAGCTACCTATGCGGGTAACTTTATCCTTCCGGCTGTTCAGTGTGAGGCGATGTATGACGTCAATGTACAGGCACGAAGCAAAGCGGGAAGAACCACAGTCAGCCGCTAATGTAGATTCTGTGCATGGAACAAACTCGGTTCATGGGAGACAAGATATTGAATTTCTTCAAACATTTATCCGTCACTAAAAGAGTATTGCTCGGCATTATTACTCTTTTAGTGATAGGATATATCTTTTGTCTTCCCCGGCAACTGTTTCATGTTCCCTACTCTACCGTTGTGACAGACAGAAATGGAGAGTTATTAGGAGCACGTATCGCTTCCGACGGTCAATGGAGATTTCCTCCACGAAAGACGACACCCGAGAAAATCAGGCAATGCCTCATTACTTTCGAAGACAAGAATTTCTATTATCATTGGGGAGTAGACCCGTTATCCATAGGGAGAGCTACTTATCAGAATCTAAAAAACAAACGTATCGTCAGCGGAGGCAGTACCCTCACAATGCAGACGATCCGCCTGGCCCGCAATGAGTCACGAACTTTCGGAGAGAAAGTGATTGAAATGATTCTTGCCACCCGGTTGGAATTTCGTGCTTCAAAAGAAGAAATCCTGTCGATGTATGTATCACACGCACCTTTCGGAGGAAATGTAGTAGGATTGGATGCAGCATCCTGGCGTTATTTCGGTCACTCCGCCGAGGATTTATCATGGGCAGAATCCGCCATGCTCGCCGTCCTGCCCAATGCCCCCGCCATCATTCATTTGTCGAAAGGACGAAAAACACTACTTGCCAAACGAAACCGTCTCCTGAAACAACTTCTTGATAAAGAGATTATCGACTCATCGACCTATGAACTGGCTGTCAGCGAACCGCTGCCTGACGAACCTCATCCCTTACCTCAAATAGCGCCGCATCTGGTCAGCCGATTCTATCAGGAAAGAAACGGCCGGTATTCCCGCACGACTATCAACAAAGGAATGCAGACTCATATAGAGGATTTGGCCGAACGCTGGAGCAATGAATTCAATCGGAGTGACATTCGTAACCTGGCTATTCTTGTGATTGACATTCCTTCCAATCAAGTAGTGGCTTACTGCGGGAATGTACATTTCGACCGGAAACAAGGAGGAAATCAGGTAGATGTGATCCAGGCTCCCAGAAGCACTGGCAGTATATTGAAACCTTTCTTATATTATGCCATGTTGCAGGAAGGAAGTATGTTGCCCGATATGCTATTGCCGGATGTGCCTGTCAACATCAACGGGTATACTCCACAGAACTTCAGTATGCAATATGAAGGAGCCGTACCCGCTTCAGAAGCATTGGCACGCTCATTGAATATCCCGGCAGTAACCATGCTGCAAAGATACGGAGTACCCAAGTTCCACAACTTCCTGCAACAAATAGGATTCAAAACGATCAGTCGCCCATCCTCCCATTATGGGTTATCATTGATTTTAGGAGGAGCGGAAGCTACGTTATGGGACGTGACGAACGCCTATGCGCAAATGGGGCGAAGCCTTGTCACCGGACATTCGGATTCAGAAACTCCCGTTTCCGCCAAAGAAGCGGAAGCGAGAATGATAGTAGAAGAAGATACTAAAAACAGGGCCGTACAGCATAAAAGTATCTGGGATAAAGGTGCCGTGTGGCAGACATTCAACGCTTTGAAAGAAGTCAACCGCCCCGAAGAAATTGACTGGAAAGCTATCCCTTCCATGCAGCCGGTTGCATGGAAAACCGGAACAAGCTATGGTTTCCGTGACGCCTGGGCAGTGGGTGTAACTCCACGTTATGCAGTCGGCGTATGGGTAGGAAATGCAACCGGAGAGGGAAAGCCCGGATTAGTCGGCGCACAAACAGCAGGTCCCGTGTTATTCGACATATTCAATTATCTCCCTTCATCGTCATGGTTCGAACGCCCGACAGGAGTTTTCATTGATGCAGAAATATGCCACCAGTCTGGGCACCTGAAAGGAAGATTTTGTGAAGATATAGATACATTGCTAGTTCTGCCCGCCGGACTGCGGACAGAAGCTTGCCCTTATCATCATCTTGTCACACTATCCGCCGATGAAAGCCGGCGTATTTATGAAAACTGTGCAAATACAGAGCCTACTATTCAGAAATCCTGGTTTGTCCTGCCACCCGTATGGGAATGGTATTACAAACAACATCACCCGGAATACAAGTCGCTTCCGCCTTTCAAACCCGGCTGTGGGGAAGACACCTTCCAAGCAATGCAATTTATTTATCCTCCGATGAACGCCCGTATCAAACTGCCCCGACAAATGGATGGCAGTAAAGGTTTTATAACGGTGGAACTGGCTCATAGCAATCCTGACGCAACGATCTTCTGGCACCTCGACGAAACTTATCAGACGCAAACGCAGGACTTCCACAAGATTTCCCTGCAACCTGCTCCCGGTAAACATTCACTGACAGCAGTAGACGATGAGGGCAATACAGTTTCTACTACTTTCTTCGTCGAATAAACAGCTTATTTATTATCTTTGCGGCATGAAACAGCCATTAAAAGAAAACGGAGGACTACCGGCGTCTATCCTCTGGACACTTGCTATTGTGGCGGGTATTTCGGTAGCCAATATCTATTACGTCCAACCTCTGCTAAATATGATACGCCATGAACTTGGCATATCAGAGTTCCGAACTAACCTGATTGCCATGGTCACGCAGATAGGTTATGCGGCCGGACTATTGTTTATCACTCCCTTGGGTGATTTATACCAACGCAAGAAGATTATCCTTGCCAACTTCCTCGTCCTTATATTCTCACTATTGACGATTGCCCTGGCGCATAATATCCATGTGATACTTGTTGCCTCATTCCTTACGGGGGCCTGTTCTATGATTCCACAGATATTCATTCCCATGGCCGCCCAGTTTTCACGTCCGGAGCATAAAGGCAGAAATGTAGGAATCGTCTTATCGGGATTACTGACCGGCATCCTGGCTTCACGCGTCGTCAGCGGACTCGTCGGTGAACTGTTCGGGTGGCGGGAGATGTATTATATTGCCGCAGGTATGATGTTTGTCTGTGCGGTTGTCGTACTGAAAGTTCTTCCCAACATTCAGACCAACTTCCGGGGAAAGTACAGCGACCTGATGAAATCCCTGCTGGCTTTGGTGAAAGAGTTTCCGCAACTACGCATCTACTCTATCCGGGCTGCCCTGAACTTCGGTTCGCTCCTCGCCATGTGGTCCTGCCTCGCTTTCAAAATGGGACAAGCTCCATTCTTCGCCAATAGCGACGTGATTGGTATGCTGGGACTTTGCGGAGTAGCCGGAGCATTAACAGCTTCTTTTGTGGGAAGATATGTAAAACGGGTAGGCGTCCGCCGCTTCAACTTCATCGGCTGCGGGTTGATTCTTTTGTCCTGGTTATTGTTCTTCGTCGGAGAAAACACTTACGCCGGAATCATCGCCGGCATTATCATGATTGATATAGGGATGCAATGCATCCAACTCAGTAACCAGACGAGTATCTTCGAACTGAATCCCCGCGCTTCGAACCGTATCAATACAATTTTCATGACTACCTACTTCATCGGTGGCTCCATGGGAACATTCCTTGCCGGAAGTTTCTGGCAACTGTATGGCTGGCACGGCGTTATCGGTATCGGAGTCCTTTTAACCGGTATTTCTCTATTAATTACGATTTTCTTTAAGAAGTGAGTCAACAAAATGGATGATAAAACCGTTTAATACAAAAAATCAGTAAACTATGAAGTACGGAGTTAACAGACAAATCTTACTAATCATAGCCGGCACCGTCTGGATTATTGCGGGCGGAAACATCCTGCGGATAGGAATCGTCACCTGGATGAACAACTCACACGACTGGATGTTTAAGATAGGGGAAGCCACTATCGTTTTCCTGTTATTCTTCGTACTGATTTTTAAAAGACTCTACTACAAGCATACCCGCCGGATTGAACAGAAGAAAGAAACCCGCAACTGTCCTTTCTCTTTCTTCGATGTAAAAAGCTGGATAATCATGATATTCATGATTTCTCTCGGAATTACGATCCGAAGCTTCCATTTGCTACCCGAAAGTTTTATCTCTGTCTTCTACACCGGATTGTCCATTGCGCTGATTCTGACAGGGATACTTTTCATCCGCTATTGGTGGCTGAAACGTAAAACCATGCTCAACTAAAGGTTAGCTCTTTCTATATTCCAAGAAAATATAAACTTATAATAATTTTTATTGCCCGCTCCCATAATGCAAAAGATTTCTACCTTTTTGTTGTATCTTTGCAGCCAAAAATAAATATCAGCTAAACAACAAAAAAAGGATTAGAGAATTTAGCATGAAAAAAGCTCCTTCCCCACTCGTATCACTGATACCGATTATTGTACTTGTTCTATTATTATTCGCTACTATCCATACTTTCGGCAGCGACGCACTGAGTGGCGGCAGCCAAGTGTCACTGCTTACTACCACCGCAGTCTGTATCCTTATCGGCATGGCATTCTACAAAATCCCATGGAAAGACTACGAGCTGGCTATTACAAACAACGTAGCCGGAGTGACAACTGCTATCATTATCCTGCTGATTATTGGTGCGCTCAGCGGTATCTGGATGATTAGCGGTGTAGTGCCTACGCTGATTTATTATGGAATGCAGATTATCCACCCAAGTTTCTTCCTTGCATCCACCTGCATTATCTGCGTACTGATTTCAGTCATGACCGGAAGTTCGTGGACTACAATTGCCACTATCGGTATCGCATTAATGGGGATCGGTAAGGCACAGGGATTTGAAGAAGGTTGGATTGCTGGAGCGATCATCTCCGGTGCCTATTTTGGCGACAA
The DNA here is from genome assembly GCF_001915455.1 of Bacteroides sp. 43_46. Classification (NCBI taxonomy): domain Bacteria; kingdom Pseudomonadati; phylum Bacteroidota; class Bacteroidia; order Bacteroidales; family Bacteroidaceae; genus Bacteroides; species Bacteroides sp. 43_46. The sequence continues at coordinate 45,550 of NZ_MNQN01000014.1, forward strand.
GGTATCTCCATTGTCGGAAACTACCATATTGGCAGCCTCCGTCACAGACACTCCCCTCTTCCGCCATATCCGCTACATGATGATAACCACGATTCCTTCTCTTGTCATTACCCTGATTATTTTCACCGTAGCGGGATTCTCACATGATGCCAACAATACGCAACATATCACGGAGGTGGCCGCCGCACTGAATGAGAAGTTCCATATCACACCATGGCTTCTGATTGTTCCGGTCGCCACGGGAATATTGATTGCACGTAAGGTACCTTCTATCATTACGCTGTTCCTGTCAACATTGCTGGCAGGCATCTTTGCCCTGATATTTCAACCGGATTTATTACAGGAGATTTCGGGAATGGCCGCCTCCGGCTTCGATTCGCTGTTCAAAGGACTGATGATGACCTTCTACGGAAGTACAAGTCTGCACACAGATAATGCCGTTTTGACAGATTTAATCGCTACACGTGGCATGTCCGGCATGATGAATACGATTTGGCTGATCTTATGTGCCATGTGCTTTGGCGGGGCGATGACAGCCAGCGGTATGTTGGGAAGTATCACTTCTATCTTTGTCCGTTTTATGAAGAAAACAGTCAGCGTGGTGGGAGCTACGGTTTGTTCCGGGTTGTTCCTCAATCTGGCAACTGCCGACCAATACATCAGTATCATTCTGACCGGAAATATGTTCCGCGACATTTATGCTAAAAAAGGTTACGAAAGTTGTTTGCTGAGCCGGACGACCGAGGATTCAGTAACCGTTACATCCGTGCTGATCCCCTGGAATACCTGCGGGATGACGCAGGCTACAATACTAAGCGTCCCCACATTGGTATATCTTCCCTATTGTTTTTTCAACATTATCAGCCCTTTAATGAGTATTGCCGTCGCAGCGATCGGATATAAAATTGCGCGACGCTCGTGAACAATCTGGCACAGACTTTGTTTTTGCAATAAACGGACAACGTATTAAACCTAAACAAAAAAAAGTTATGAAAAAGTTTATTGCATTATTAGCATTAGTATTAGTAAGTGCAAGCACGATGATGTATGCACAGGAAAGTAACGCAGCAGCACGCCGCGCAGAAAGAAAAGCTCAAAGAGATGCGGAAAGAGCTAAACTCCGTGCCGAAGAACAGGTGCAGGACATGGCAGCTTATCAACAAGCCGTACAGGCTTTGAAGAATAAACAGTTCGTTCTGGAAGCCAATCAGGTAATATTCCGCAATGGCATGAGCGCTTTTGTTACTTCAAACACTAACTTCGTTCTGATGAACGGCAACAGAGCCACAGTACAGACTGCTTTCAACACTCCTTATCCCGGCCCTAACGGAATCGGTGGTGTCACAGTAGACGGTAATTCTTCGGACATGAAGATGAATGTCGACAAGAAAGGTAATGTGAACTGCTCATTCAGCGTTCAAGGTATCGGTATCTCCGCTCAAGTATTTATCACCATGAGCAACGGAGACAACAACGCTTCAGTTACAATCAGCCCTAACTTCAGCAACAATAACCTGACACTGAACGGAAATATCATTCCGCTCGACCAGTCCAACATCTTCAAAGGACGTTCCTGGTAATCGGGATACAAGAATCTTGGAACAACTCCGCTACAAATCGCGCAAAATGCGTACATTTGTAGCGGAGTTTTTTTAATTCATTAATTTCCTATGAGAGAATATATCATCGCAGACAATCAGGACATCAGTAAAGCGGGGATGATGTTTCTGCTAAGCAAGCAGAAAGATGTTGCCACCCTCTTAGAAGCTGACAACAAGGCAGAACTGATTCAGCAGCTCCGGTTGTATCCGCAAGCGGTGGTAGTGCTGGATTATACGCTATTCGATTTTGCCGGGGCGGATGAGCTGATTGTCTTGCAGGAAAGATTCAAAGAGGTCGACTGGATTCTGTTCTCGGATGAGTTAAGTATTAATTTTCTCCGCCAGGTATTGTTCAGCAGTATGGCTTTCGGGGTAGTGATGAAAGATAATTCAAAAGAGGAAATCATGACTGCTATCCAATGTGCCGGCCGTAAACAACGGTATATCTGCAATCATGTCAGCAACCTGCTGCTTTCAGGCGCTGCTTCTCCTGTGGCCGGCACAATAACAGAAGACCATTTGCTGACGCAAACGGAAAAGAATATCCTGAAAGAAATTGCACTGGGGAAAACAACGAAAGAGATTGCAGCGGAAAAAAATCTAAGCTTCCATACAATTAACAGCCACCGCAAAAATATCTTCCGGAAACTGGGAGTGAATAATGTGCACGAAGCGACTAAATATGCGATGCGGGCAGGGATTGTGGATTTGGCGGAATATTATATCTAAAAACAATCTACTTCACGGCGTCAATCCCTGCAAGAAGCTCTTCATCCGATTTCCCCACTCCCCACGCAAACCTGCGCAGCCTCATCATAAACAACTCCGAACTGTCCGGGGGCAATGCCCTGTAAGTTTTCAGAAGACAAGATACGGAACTGCCTCTCTCCTTCCTGCACAAGTTTCCCTTTCGTAAATTCGGGAGTATGGCGAATCTTGAAAGTGATGCCTATCTCCTTTCCTGCTGACTGCCACGGATTATCCGTAATAAAATGGAAATCGTTGATGCGAAGTTCATTGCCGTATTGTGTTTTCACACCGTAACCACGGGACACATAGATAATATTCTCCTGAATATCTTTCTTTATCACAAACCAAGGACCACCACTTAATCCGAGCCCCTTGCGCTGACCGATCGTATGAAACCAATAACCCCGATGCGTACCCAGTTTCTTACCAGTCTCCAGTTCGATAATCATCCCTTCCTTTTCTCCCAAAAAGCGGCGGACAAAATCATTGTAGTTTATCTTTCCGAGAAAGCAAATGCCCTGACTGTCTTTTCTCCGGGCACTCGGTAAGCCTGCATTCAACGCTATCTCACGCACTTCATGCTTCATCAGTCCGCCAATGGGAAACATCAGCTTGGAAACTTGCAGATAATCTATTTGTGCAAGGAAGTCCGTCTGGTCCTTTACAGGATCTTTCGCTGTCCCGAGCCACGTCTTACCGTTACGTTGCAAGGTAGTGGCGTAATGTCCGGTAGCCGTATAATCAAAGTCTTTTCCGATACGCTGTTCAAAGCAGCCAAACTTAATAAGTTTGTTGCACATCACATCCGGATTGGGTGTCAGCCCCTTCTTAATCTTATCAATGGCATAGGCCGCCACATTGTCCCAATACTCGCGATGTAAATCCACCACCTCCAAAGACAGACCGTATTTACGGGCAGTAGCGGTAGACAATTCAATATCTTCCTCTGCCGAACAATCCATATATTCCGTCCCGTCCATGCCGATCTTAATATAAAAAAGAGTCGGCTTGTATCCTTGCTCACAAAGGAGATGTACGACCACCGAACTGTCGACACCTCCCGATAATAATGCAGCTATATCCATCCAAAAATCCTATTAATACCTATTGATAACTTTGATATGGCAAAGATAAGGGCATATCCGCTAACAACCAATCACACATTGAAGGCATTTTTATACCATAAATGTGGTAGATAAGCAAAGTATTTCCTACATTTGCACAGTGAAAAGCTTTTTATAATGACAAAATTAAGAAAGATAATCCTTATACCTGCCCTGGTTATCGTATCTATCAGCGGCTTTTTCTCCTGCGGTGTCGACCGCTGGCCGGAGTATGCCCACATGACTGCATTGGACACATGGATGTACGATATCATGCAACAGAACTATCTGTGGTATCAAGACCTACCTTCCTACGATGATGCGAATCTGTTTCTGGAACCTGCCCAGTTCTTGTCAAAAGTAAAGTCGAAGAACGACAGTTATTCGTTCGTCGATTCTGTCATGGAGACTCCGCTGCCAAGCTATGGATTCGACTATTCATTGGTTCGCAACCCGGACATTGACACTGCTTACAACGCACTGATTACTTATGTCATTCCCGGTTCTCCGGCCGCGGCCGTACTGAAACGGGGCGACTGGATTGTGAAAGTAGACACCTCTTATATCAGCAAGAAATATGAAAGCCAACTACTGCAAGGTACGGAACCCCTGGAAGTTACTTTAGGAAAATATCAATTAGTTCCGCCCACAGAGCCACCGGTAGAAGGTGAAGAAGAAGAAATTTACCGGGTTGTTCCGGTAGGTGATCCGGTAAAGATTGGTGCAGCCGTACCATTGGTAGACAATCCGGTTCACTGTAAGAAAACACTGACACTGACCGATGGAAGTGAAGTCGGCTATCTGATGTACAACAGTTTTACGGCAGGCACCAAAGAGAGCCCGGAAAAATACAACGCTGAATTACGCGAATGGTCGGATGAGCTTGCTCAGAAGAATATTCACGAGGTAATACTCGACCTGCGATACAACAAAGGAGGAAGCATTGATTGCGTACAGTTGTTGAGTACGATGCTTGTGTCTTCTTATTATCTTGACCAGACAATGGGATTTCTGGAATATAATGACAAGAACACGGATAAAGATGTGACCCTGACATTTGACTCCAAACTTTTAAATACCTCCGGCGGCAAGAACCTGGACTTAACAACCCTTATCGTCCTGATTGGCGGAGAAACAGCAGGAGCACCGGAAATGCTGATGCACTGCCTGAACGGAAAGATTCAAAAATTAATAGCTATCGGCAGTTCAACAAAAGGACAAAATGTAGCCACGGAACAATTCATCAACGAAGAATTCCAATGGTCCGTCAATCCGGTTGTAGCTACTATCTATGACTCCGAGCATGATACTTACCCCGGATTCAAACCGACATACTCAGTCAATGCTTCAACAGATTACTTAACTTTCCTGCCTTTCGGTGATGAAAAGGAAACTTTGTTGAGTGTTGCCCTCGGAGTATTGAACGGAACTTATCCGCCTAAAGAAGAGGAAGAAGAAACTCCAAGCACACGAATCAAGATAGAGAAAAGTGTGAATAGTCCTTCGAGCCGGTTGTTCATAGGAGGAAGCGGATTAAGAATCAAATAATAGCCAGACTACAATTTCGGCATTCTTTTGTCAAGAGCAGATTTATGCATCATTAACAGAAAAAGCGGCATTACTCCGCTTTTTCAAAACGCACGCTCTAAATCTACTTAACAGAGCGTCTGTTTCCGGTAAACAGAGCGTCTGTTCCGACCTGACAGAGCGTGTAATTTGTCGTAGTCCGTCAGCTAAAGTGCTTTCATCCCCGAGCTTACGCCCGTTATGAGCCGGGGTCAAGTTCTCCCACATCCGGCATACAATAAAAAAAGGAGAAAGCCAATGCTTTCTCCTTTTATCGTAGTTTAACCTCAATCTATTTTATGATTATGTATCCAAAGATACGACATCCAAAAGCTAAAGTCAAGCATTAGCCCTTTTATTTCTTGAAAAACTTATCAAAGAACAGAATCTGATAGTCAATGGAGTTATTCCAATACTTCCCGTTATGTCCGCCGGGACGAGTGATAAAGTCATGGTTAATCTTCCGGGCCAACAGACGGTTATGCAAATCCTTGTTCACATTCAGAAAGAAATCCGCTTCACCACAGTCGATAATGATAGCCAAATCCCCGTTTTCTATCTTGTCAATCTGATTGATAACCGTATGTTCATCCCATACCTTTTTATTGTATGCAAATTCGCCCAACTGTTTCGACATATCCCAGTTCAACGGGAACGGACGGATATCTACCCCGCCACTGGTACTTCCACCGGCACCAAACGTATCTTTATGACGGATAGCGTTCCACATAGCCCCATGTCCTCCCATGCTCAATCCTGTTATGGCACGTCCTTTCCTGTCAGCAATCGTCTTATAATGTCCGTCAATATACTTCACCAGTTCCGATGAAACAAAAGTTTCGTAACGGTAAGACAGATCTTTCGGACTGTCCCAGTACCAGCTATTCTTTCCGTCCGGACAAACAAAGATGATTCCTTTTTCATCCGCAATCTGCGGAAGATCCGGTTTCACCCCGATCCATGTTTTAGCATTTCCACCATAACCGTGCAACAGATAAATGACGGGACAAGCCACCGCTTTCTTGCCCAACGCAGCGTCCGGCGTAACGACCACCACCTGTACATCCTTATTCATGGAAGGGCTATTAACTAATAAAGTATCTACTTTGGCAGCAAAAGAGGGGGCCACCAATATCAATAATAAAGCAGCTAACAGAAGATTTCTCTTTTTCATTATACGTATATAGTTAGATTAAATTATTCTTCCTCCTTTTCCTCTGAAGAAGGGAACTTGGCAACAGGCACCTCAAAAGTCCGTTGGCACTGTCCGCAGGTATATTCCCAATGATTATCTCCCGGAGGGGCTGCCGCCAACATGGAAAGTATTGCCGCACCGACAGCACGCAGCCTCTGTCCTTTTTTTAACCTGAACTTAATATCCGACGACCCGCAATAAGGGCAAAGCGTCAATTCTTCCGGCCAACTCTGGTTATCTCTCAACACCTGAACGGCTTTCTCATAATCATCATCCGCCACCAGAATGTCCACTCCCGCTATGCTGCTCACACAACTCTTATATAAGGTAGAGAAGTTTTCATTGTGCAGAATAGATTCAATCCCTTCGTTCTCCAACGCTCCCTGAAGGATATGTGCCTTCATCGCGTCATTGCAAGTAATCAGTTTTACAGTCTTCATAAGGAATCTGTTTTTATATTTCCCACAAATATAGAACATATTCTTTTTTTATTCACTGAATATATCATTCTTTAATACTTTTTTCGTACTTTCGCAGCACTAAACTGCAACCGCATGAAAAGATTGTTGACACTTCTACTGTTTTTCAATACTATGCTCCTTCTGTTGCAAGCACAACCTATGCATCAGATAAAGGGAACGGTGATTGACAAGAATAGTCGTCAGCCATTGGAATTTATCAATGTGATGATTATCGGGCTGAATAAGGGCAGTGTCACCAATGTTGAAGGGCGTTTCACCATTGAACAAGTGCCGCCGGGCATTTACCGCCTGCAAGCATCGGCAATCGGATACAAGAGCGTTACGACCTCCGAATACATCTTATCTACCAAAAACCTGAACATCCCGATAGAAATGGAGGAGAACCTGACCGAACTCGAAGGAGTGACAATCACCGCCTCCCCTTTCCGGCGCGATGTGGAAAGTCCCGTCAGCCTGCGCATTATCGGAATACAGGAAATAGAAAAGAATCCGGGCGCCAACCGGGATATTTCACGCATCGTGCAATCTTACCCCGGAGTCGCCTTTTCACCGATAGGATACCGCAACGACCTGATTGTGCGAGGCGGGGCTCCTTCCGAAAACCGCTTCTATCTTGACGGAGTAGAAATCCCCAACATCAACCACTTCAGTACGCAAGGCGCATCCGGCGGTCCGGTAGGAATCCTCAACGCCGACCTGATACGGGAAGTAAATTTCTATACCGGCGCTTTCCCTGCGGATAAGGGAAATGCACTTAGTTCCGTACTCGACTTCAAGTTGCGCGACGGAGATATGGAACGCAATTCATTGAAGGCTACACTGGGAGCTTCCGAAGTTTCTTTGGCTTCCAACGGACATATAGGCAAGAAGACTTCCTACTTGGTTTCCGTGCGCCAGTCTTATCTGCAATTCCTGTTTGATATGCTCGATTTGCCTTTCCTGCCAACCTTTACCGATGCACAATTCAAACTGAAAACCCGGTTTAACGAGCAGAATGAACTGACGGTATTAGGACTGGGCGGAATTGATAATATGCGGCTGAATACGAAAGCTGACAGTGAAGACAATGAATATATCCTGAGTTATCTGCCTAAGATAAAACAGGAGACATTTACTGTGGGGGCAGTCTATCGTCATTATGCAGGTGCACACGTGCAATCGGCAGTAGTCAGCCATAGCTATCTGAACAACCGTAATACGAAATATCGCCGGAACGATGAAAGCCATCCGGATAACTTAATGCTCCGCCTCCGTTCCACCGAACAGGAAACGAAACTCCGTCTCGAGAACAGCACTACTTTCCGTAATTGGAAAATCAATCTCGGCATCAATCTGGATTACAGCCAATATACCAACACTACCTTTCAACGGGTGTACACTAACCAGCCGCAAACTTTTGATTATCACACGTATTTAGGAATCTTGCGCTGGGGACTTTTCGGAACGATCAATTACACTTCAATGGACGACCGCTTCACTGCCTCTCTAGGTCTGCGGGCCGACGCCAATGATTATTCATCAACAATGAAGAACCTTTCCGACCAGCTTTCTCCCCGCCTGTCACTCTCCTATCAACTAGCCGATCATTGGTTTGCAAGCGGAAATGCGGGACTGTATTATCAACTCCCTGCCTACACGGCTCTCGGTTTTAAGAATAATAACGGGACTTTCGCTAATAAATACAACCTCCGTTACATGAAAGTGAGTGAAGGAAGTCTGGGAATCAGTTGGCGAAAGGGAGATACCTTCGAAGCATCCGTAGAAGGATTCTACAAAGATTATGATAAGATCCCTCTTTCCGTAGCGGACGGGATTCCTCTTAACTGCAAAGGAAATGATTATGGAGTAGTCGGTAATGAGTTACTTACTTCCACTGCACAAGGGCGCTCCTACGGTGCGGAGATTTTGGTGAAGTGGCTTATTGCCAAGAAACTGAATCTGGCTTCTTCCTTTACCTTGTTCAAGAGTGAATATCGCAACGATAAAGAAAGCGAATACATCGCCTCCGCGTGGGACAACCGCTATATATTCAATCTGCGGGGAACGTATAATCTTCCGCATCAATGGAGTTTCGGCATGAAGGTAAGCTGCATCGGCGGTGCTCCGTACACTCCTTATGACGAAACCAAGTCGTCTTTGGTATCAGCATGGGATGCACAGGGAAAAGCATATTACGATTACTCGAAATATAACAAAGAGCGTCTCCCCGCTTTTGCGCAGGTGGATGTACGCGTGGACAAAACGTTTTATCTGAAACATTGTATGCTGGGATTTTATCTCGATTTGCAGAACATCACAGTCAGCAAGCTGAAACAGCAGGATGTGCTTATGAGTACCGGCATCATCGAGAACCCGGAAGCTCCCGCCGCTGCGCAACGATACAGGATGAAGCGCATTAAACAATCAAGCGGAACATTACTTCCGACACTGGGAATCACATTTGAATATTAACCATAGTTTGAAACATTAATTGAAACGAGAATGAAAAGACAAATTGCTATGATTGCCCTGTTGTTTTTGGGTATGGGAATGACAGCTTCGGCACAATTCGGAAAGAAGTTTAATGTAGGGAAAGCCCTGCAAGCTGGAAAAGACGTAGTATCGGCAGTTACCTTATCAGACGCGGACATCGCCAACATGAGTAAGGAATACATGGTCTGGATGGATGCACACAATCCACTGACAAAACCTGACACTGAATACGGCAAACGTCTGGAGAAGCTGACCGGCCACATCAAAGAAATGGACGGGCTGAAACTGAACTTCGGTGTTTATGAAGTTGTAGACGTGAATGCTTTTGCCTGTGGAGACGGCAGTGTACGTATCTGCGCCGGACTAATGGATGTGATGACTGACGAAGAAGTAATGGCAGTAGTAGGACATGAAATCGGTCACGTTGTACACACTGACTCTAAAGACGCGATGAAAAATGCCTACCTTCGCTCGGCAGTGAAGAATGCAGCAGGTGCAGCCAGCAACAAAGTTGCCAAACTGACTGACTCTGAACTGGGAGCAATGGCAGAAGCTCTTGCTGGCGCACAGTATTCACAAAAGCAGGAAAACGAAGCAGACGAATACGGTGTTGAGTTCTGTGTAAAAAACAACATCGACCCTTATGCCATGGCCAACGCATTGACCAAACTGGCTGAACTGGCAAAAGACGCTCCGAAATCTTCTTATGTACAGAGAATGTTCTCCTCTCACCCGGATACCGCCAAACGCATCGAACGCGCCAAAGCCAAAGCAGACAGCTATAAAAAATAAGGAGTATCTCTCGCTTTATCTTATATAAGAAAGGGAATACAGAGGCGGCTTCGCCTCTGTATTCCCTTTCTCACTTCCAATACCCAAAAAGACAACACGATTATTAAATTTTCATTAATATATTACATAGATTTGCATAGTGTCGTGATTTCATGTAATTTCGAGGCTATAACCATTTTAATCCATTTATGGAATTTCTTATTATACTTTTCTTACTCGTACTGAATGGCATTTTTGCCATGTACGAAATCGCGCTGGTATCTTCCAGCAAAGCACGTCTTGAAACTCTTGTAGCCAAAGGTAACAAATCTGCCCGAGGAGTATTAAAGCAATTAGAAGAACCGGAAAAGTTTTTATCTACTATCCAAATCGGTATTACACTTATCGGTATTGTGTCCGGTGCTTATGGTGGAGTTGCCATTGCCGACGACCTTGTTCCTCTGTTCTCTCTTATTCCGGGAGCGGAAGCCTATGCGCGCAATCTGGCTATGATTACTACCGTGGCAGTGATCACTTATCTTTCTCTTATCATCGGGGAACTGGTACCTAAGTCCATAGCTCTCAGCAATCCGGAAAGATATGCAATCTTATTCAGCCCGATAATGATTCTGCTGACAAAAATCTCTTATCCTTTCGTATGGTTACTCAGTATCTCCACCCGCCTGTTGAATAAACTGATCGGACTGAAAAGCGAAGAACGCCCCATGACACAGGAGGAAATCAAAATGATTCTGCACCAAAGTTCGGAACAAGGGGTGATCGACAAGGAAGAGACGGAAATGATACGCGATGTATTCCGCTTCTCGGACAAACGTGCCAATGAATTGATGACGCACCGCAGAGATGTTGTGATACTTCATCCTGACGATACGCGGGAGAAGGTGATGAAGACTATCGAAGAAGAACATTACAGCAAGTATCTGTTGGTGGACGAACGGAAAGATGAGATAATCGGTGTGGTGTCCGTCAAAGATATTATCCTGACAATGGGCAATCAGAAGGAGTTCAACCTGCGTGAAATAGCCCGTCCGCCTCTCTTTATTCCGGAAAGTTTGTATGCAAATAAAGTTTTAGAGCTATTTAAGAAGAACAAAAACAAGTTCGGAGTTGTTGTTAACGAGTATGGTAGCACAGAAGGTATTATCACACTGCACGACCTGACCGAAAGTATCTTTGGAGACATCCTCGAAGAGGACGAAACGGAAGAAGAAGAAATCGTCACAAGGCAGGACGGTTCGATGTTGGTGGAAGCTTCAATGAACATCGACGACTTCATGGAGGAAATGGGAATCTTATCCTATGAAGACCTGGAATCGGAAGACTTCACCACGCTAGGCGGACTGGCAATGTTCTTGATAGGCCGTATCCCGAAAGCCGGAGACATCTTCACTTACAAGAATCTGCAATTCGAAGTAGTGGACATGGACCGCGGACGAGTAGACAAACTGCTGGTCATCAAACGGGACGAGGAGGAATAGATTTATGACAAAAACGAGCGATAGCTCACTATATTTATATTAACTTAAAGCACTTAACGATGAAAAAAGTAATTATGTTAGCAGCCGTCGTAGCTGCTTTGGCATCTTGCCAATCAAAAGCCAACAAAACCGCAGAGGCAGAAGCAGACAGTCTGGCCATTGCCATGACTCCGATTACCGAACTGACAGAAGTTTACGAAGGTACTCTTCCTGCTGCAGACGGTCCGGGTATTGACTATGTACTGACCCTGAACGCTGCAACCGACGGCGTAGATACTACGTATACACTGGATATGACTTACCTTGATGCTGAAGGTCAGGGCCAAAACAAGACGTTTACCTCAAACGGAAAACAGCAAACCGTACACAAGGTAGTGAACAAAAAACCTGTTACGGCTGTGAAGTTAACTCCGAAAAACGGTGAAGCTCCCATGTATTTTGTAATTGTGAACGACACCACCCTTCGTCTGGTAAACGATAGCTTACAGGAAGCTGTCAGCGATCTGAACTATGACATCATCAAGGTGAAACAATAATAAAAGAACCTAACCCTAACCAGTAAAAATGCTCTGCGAGAACTGAACGTTCTTTGCAGAGCATTTCTTTTTTTACCTTGTAATATTATATTCGTATCGTTACTTTCCGCAACAGACTGGTATAAATATTTATCCTTGTACTGTTTGTCCTTCCCGCAAACGTTTTAATCTTAGCAATGCTTCGATATAATAGTAGTCTGCATAAATAATAGACGCATCTATTTCCGAATGATTCGGCCAATGTCCTACACTATGCAATAAGAATGAAGGTTTACTTTTGCCACTCTGATAGTGGCGGGAACTTAGACTTGACAACATTTCGATTGCAGCGTCTTTATAATATTTTCCTTTTCCATTCGGAAGATAAGTGGACAGTTCGAGCAAGGCGGAAGCTACAACTGCTGCTGCTGAAGCATCACGGGGAGCGTCCGGTATTCCCGGATCGTCGAAATCCCAGTAGGGTACTTTGTCTTCAGGAAGTCTTTCCAAATAGACATCCGTCACTTTCTGCGCAAAGTCAAGATATTTAGGGTCTTTCGTTTCTCGATAGACTACTGTGTATCCATAAATCGCCCATGCTTGCCCACGCGCCCACATAGTACTGTCGGCATATCCCTGGTGAGTGACACCTTTAATCAGATTACCTGTAATTGTATCATATACAGCAACGTGATACGAAGTATAGTCGGGACGAAAGTGGCATTTCATGGTCTTGTCGGCATGTGCTACCGCTACATCATATAAGTAGGGATTGCCGCCGTTCTTTGCCGCCCAAAAAAGCATTTCGAGGTTGATCATATTGTCCATGATTGTATTGTGCGGCCAGTTACGAGGTTCTACTTCACGAGGCCATGAAAGTATTGTTCCTACTACCGGATTGAATAAAGTAGCCAGTGTGTCGGCAGTATCCAGAATTACTTGTTTATATGCCGGATTCTTGGTTAGCCGATAACCGTTTCCATAACTGCAAAAAACAAGGAATCCCAAATCATGATCGAAAGCCGGAATCTTGGAAAGAAACTCCAGAGAGTTCGTAAACTTCTCCGCTTCTTCCTTAATATGCTTATCTTGCGTATATTCATAATCATACCACAGCACTCCCGGCCAGAATCCCGCACACCATTCTTCTTTCGTCGCTTTACGACAGTTCCAATGTTGCTCATCGGCCATGATATTACGCGGCATCATCGTATAATCGATTCCGGAATCTGTTTTCAGCTCCGCAAGCGTACGTTGTGTCTGCTCTGCACAGTAATCCAATGCCTTATTCACATCTAATGTACCGGAAGGCTGATGAGCACACATACAGAACCCTAACATCACAGCCAAACCTACTACCAACTTTTTCATCTTAATCTTACTATCTTCGTATTAATTCTTAATCTTTATTTCTCTTTGTCAGTTATCTATCAATTACTTAGTCATCCGGAACCAGTCTATATCCGCCCAACCACGATTTCCTTCGTTAGGAGTCACACAGAATACACCGACTTTAGCTCCTATCCACTTGCCTTGACGGGCAGTGAAAGCCTCTCCTACCGTCGTATATTTCTTTCCGTCCAGACTATAAGCAAATGTACAGACAGCACCTCTACGGACTTTTACTCGCAAATAAACTGTTTTCCATTCATTATCTGCTACACCGGGCATCTTCAGATATTCTACCGGTATACTTGCCAACTCTTTTACCTGTTCGGGATTCTGCCGTTCCGCATCTTTACAAACAGCCTGTTGCAGAATAAATTTATCCCCCGCCTTGCGAATCGAAAGATAACTGTAATCCCATCCCATTACAATGAGTCCGGCTTGTTCACCATTCTGTTTGGCGGTAAACGTCAACTTAGTGGTAGCTGTAAATTCTTCGGCCGGAAACTTCTGCATCAACAGATTCGGCACCTCCCAGAAGTTCACAAATTCTTTCGAGAGACTGCCCGCATACAGGCGAAGATATCCCAAATCGGTAGTGAATCCATAAGTATCTTGCTTATTAGCGTGCCATTGCCACTGTAACCCTAAATGCCGGGTATTGAACTCATCACTCTCCGGTGGAGTGGTTATCGGATAAGTCTTTCCTACATTCGGTTTCTTATAAGTAGTCACAGGTTCACCGCAACCGTCCTTGTCTTTATCCGCTCCGATTACCGGCCAGTCATTTACCCAGTTCATCGGATTCAAGTGAATCACACGTCCGTAAGCTCCCTTATCCTGAAAATGAATAAACCAAGACTCACTCGTATTAGTATCTACCCAACCGCCTTGATGAGGACCGTTTATATTCGTCTGCCCTTGTACCATTACAATTTTCGACTCATAAGGTCCATAGATGTTCTTCGAGCGAAGCACCAACTGCCAACCGTTAGCCACACCACCTGCCGGAGCAAAAATATAATAGTATCCGTTCCGTTTATAGAGTTTCGGACCTTCTACCGTATGATTCTTTCCGTCGTTACCATCGAATACCATTACCGGATCAGAAACGACTTCCGTTCCTTCTGCATTCAATTCTGAAATCACAAGAATACTGTTCACCCCACTACGGCTTCCGGCATAGGCATATATCAGATATACTTTCCCGTCTTCATCCCACAAGGGAGTAGCATCAATCATCCCTTTTCCGGCTTTCACCAATACGGGGTTACTCCATTTGCCTTTCGGGTCTTTCGTCTTTATCATGTAAATCCCATAGTCCGGATCGCCCCAGTAGATATAAAACTCTCCGTTATGGAAACGGATAGACGGCGCCCATACCCCTTTACCATGTTGGGCCTTATCGAAAAATTCTTTCGGTTCCTGCACCGGCAACGCATAGTTCACCAACGACCAATTCACCAAATCTCCGGAGTGAAGGATAGGAATGCCGGGAATGCAATTAAAACTGGATGCCGTCATATAAAAATCATCTCCGACTGCACACACATCCGGATCGGAATAATCAGCATGAAGAACCGGGTTCTGATAAGTACCATTTCCCTTATCAGCCACCCAGGTCTTAGAAATTTCTTGTGCGCCCGCCCATGTGCAGCAAGCCATCATCCCTGCCAAAAACAGAATCTTTTTACGCATATACCTTACTAATCAATTTCATTCTAAATTCAATCGTTATTCCTAAAAACAGATTCTTTCTACCTTTATAAAAAGACTAACCAACCGAAAAACCGAATCTAATAACTTTCATTTCAAACAATCTATTTGCTTATATATACGAAGGGGATTAAGTAAATACCTAATCCCCTCCACTATTTTTTTCTATAAAGCTTCCTATTATTCTTTCGTATACATCAAAGTCCCGAATCCCAGTTGGTCGAATCCGCCGCTAGTAGAACCGTAATGACCACCGCCACCTTCTACACCCATACCATCCATAAACTTTTTAGTATAATAAGCTTCTATCCCTTTTGTTTTATAATGATAGTAGATCAGTGCCCAACAAGGACGAATCTCTCCTCTCGACTTATCATTTTCTTCTTTGGAAGAAAGCGCAGGACATTGCCAACTACAGTTCTCGTAAAAACTATAAGGGAATCCCTCTTTGCTATACACAAATTTCTCATTGGAGGTAGAAGACCGATCATCAAAGTCTTTCCATAGATTATACTTAGCCGTGTATTCTGCCATAGCAAGTACTTTATTATCCTGATAAGCAAAAAGGTCCTCGCCGATATTATATGCCATTTGGCAGAAAGCACCCATCAAAGCAATACAAAGTGTAGCGTGCCCCTGGTCACGGCCGGATTCCTGTCCTTGGCCCAATACTCCGTGTCCATCCGGATCCTGATGAAGAAAAGGAACCGCATTGTCTATACTACCATTGCCTACTCCATACTTAAAATATAAAATAGCCTCATTGATTTTGTCCTGATCATCACAAAGAATGCCGATAGAGAGAATCGATGTCATCTGAGCTAAATCCCAGTTAAGCCAGCTATGCTGTTTGCATGCTTCCTTATGAGCCAGAAAATCAGAAGCGGCAGGATAAAATACATTCTTCATCATTGTCTGGAACGCCGACAATTGAGCTTTTGTGAAGAGCGTCTCATCCGTACGCATAATTTCGGCAGCATTAGCCATTTGGTGGACATTAATAGAAATAAGATATTCGTTCGGATCGGCTATTTCACCATTCGCGTCATAGGTTCTATCATTTGCCAAACTCTTGACACGAACCAATCCTTTGCAAGTTTCAGCCCAGGCATTCAATATCTTAACGGCTGTTTGCCCGCAAGCAACGTCACCTTCCAGTTTCCAACGAAGTGCCAGCTGATAAGCAGCGGCAGCGTCTTTATAGAAATAAGTATAGTTATTCCACCATTCCGGAAACTTGCTGGCCCAGTTCCCCTGGTCCATACGTCCCAATACCTCCTGCGGCGTAGGAACATATCCCGCATAGGAATATCCGGAGTTCTTCAATTTATCATATCCTTCACTCCAAGGAGCTACGGTCAACTTTGATGCAACATAAGATAAATCGGCTGCAGTATGCAGCATACAGGGATGAGCAAGGGTATACTCATTAATAGCAGGCCACGAATCAATATCGGTAGTACCATCTTCGATGTCGGTGCATGCGCTCAAATGGAGCGCAAGCATCGTAAACAGGATGAATATATTTCTAGTTCTCATAGTCTTTATTAATTATTAGTGTTTTCATTTTCAACGAAAGCTTTTAAATCCTCAATAGTTTTGAAAGTCCGTACCCAATATACTGTATATTCCGTATTTGAGCCGTTAGCTTCTTTGAAGTCCGCCATTACAAATTGGAGTGTCTTTATTTCTTCCGGTTCTGTTTTAGAGAAAGTATGGAAAGGTTTATTCGATCCATTTCCAACAGCATTTTCTCTTTGCAGATCATAATAATATACTTCCGGACTTCCCGGAGTTTCAGCACCGTCTAATATTGTATATTTATTACTTCCGCTGCCACTATTCTCCAAATAGGCACCATACTGTGTATCAAGTTTAATGTTACCTTGCAATTTACCAGCTCCATAAGGTCGGATCATTTTTATGGCCAGATAAGGATATACCCCAACATTCAAATAGACCTTATCTTTATAACTGCCATTTGACGTCAATACAAGGTCCGCACGGCAAGAATTTCCCTTTGAAGGATTAGGAACCATTTTCACAACTGCTCCTCCTGCTTTAAACTCGGCAGATGAAGTATACCCATCCGCCTGCTTCAAATACCAAGGAGACAATGAGGTATCAAATGAATATTTCATCAAGCCATAAGGTACTTTAACCGTAGTTGTATACGAAACTTCAGTTGTCGTAGTGGCGGTAATGGTAGCTTCTCCATAAGCTTTGGCGGTTACCACACCCTGATCATTCACCTCTATAACATCCGTATTACTACTGGACCACTTTAAAGAAGCTATAGTCGCATCCACCGGAACGGTTGTAAAGTTCAGTTTAGCACTTTCGCCCGGCAATAAATCCTCCTGCTCACCAAATGTCAGACTTTCAACATATATAATCGGTATAATCTTCAAATCAAAGGATTCCTCGTAACCTCCCCTATCTAAAGAAATAGCAGTAATAGTGACAGTCTTTCCCGTTGTACTCGTACCTCCGTTAACACCTCTCACTACACCTTCTTTTGTCACAGTAGCAATAGATTCATCACTACTCTTCCAAGTCACCATAGAATAAGTGTGTCCTGCCGGCAACAGAGTGGGGCGCAAACTCCTCTCTTCGGAAACATACAAATCCTTCTTATCATCATCCGTAAACTCAAAATCCGCAATCGGAATAAACTCCGGTACTACCGTCAATTCAAAAAAGGTGCTTGCTCCGAATCCAATTTCAGGAGTCACAACAATATTCGCCTTGCCTGCACTCACCGCATGTACAAGTCCGTCTTGTGTTACCGTAGCCACATTTTCATCTGACGAAGACCAGCTTACCTTCCTGTTGGTCGGCTGTTCCGGTACAATCTTACACTGTATCAAAGAGTCCATATAGTCCACAGACGCAGCCAAAGTCAGTTTTCCATTTTCTACGTTAGCCAATGTAATCTCTGAAATCAAGGTCTTCTCCTCCAGTCCGTCTCCATACTCTTTACTATCATCACATGCAGTAAAACAGATAGCCGTAAGAAAAGCCAAACTAAATAATGTATATCTCATAATTATATTCTTTATAATCTTCGGTTTATAAATACGTTACCATCCCGGATTCTGACCGATGTTGGGATTCAATTGCTTCTGATCGGATGGAATCGGATAAAGATAGTTCTTATTTTCCCAAACACGATCCGTTTCAATCATCAGGCATCCCGCAATACCGGCATCATCTGTATCCGTAGAGTATGAAGGTTTCCAGGCAGTGGCCCATGTACTCCAATCACCCGTTGTACTCCATTTCACTCCCAACATATTTTTAGGCATTTCCACTTCAGCCGTCTTCCAACGTTTCAAATCGTCTATACGGAAACCTTCATTGAAAAGTTCCACCGTACGTTCACGACGAATCTCTTCCCGCAGACTTAATCCTTTTGTTGCGGCAAACGAGACTGTCAAATTCGGCATATCCGGATTTACCCGTTTACGAACTTCATTCAAATATTTCAAGGCCGCATCCACCTTAGACTCATCCGTAATGCTTCCATCGGTAGCAGCATATCTCTCGTACACAGCTTCCGTATAATTCAGCAATACCTCCGCATAGCGGATAACCGGGAAATCATATCCTTCATACGTATCTTTCACATCACGCTCAGTAGCCCATTTCTGATTATGATATCCGCTGCCGCTAGTAGGATAGAATGGTTTATTGTCAAAAGCCGCCTTATCTGCATCCGTCCAGGTAGTATGGGGCGCGTTATTATTCCAATATCTATTTCCGGGAATCATCAATGTGTTGTTCATACGATTATCGCGTTTGGCATATTCCTGTTGAGGAGAAGAATAGTTCACTCCTACTGTAGAATTCGGATTATGAATAGGAAGTCCGTCCGCACCCAAATACATTTCGGCCAACTTACGCGTAATCCACTGTACATTGGCAAAGCAAGCTTTCGTTATATTCTTTCCAATCGGAGCAATCACTTCATCATGACGACGAGAGAAAATGTACTCTAGATTCTTGGCCTTTGTAATATTAGCCGGATTGGATTGCGCGTTTTCCAGAATGAACAGATATTTGTAAGCTGTCGTTCCCAACTCTTCCGGTTTAAAGATTTCATATTGCTTGCTGTCAATCACATCCCAGGCAGCACTTGCCGCAATATCCAGCAAATCATTAACCCGTGTTACGTCGCCCGATCTGAACTTCTGCCAAGTCCCTTCATACAATGCCACACGCGACAGAAATGCTTGAGCCGCACCTTTAGAAACACGCCCTTTATCGGCAGTAGAAATCTCACTTTCTCTCGGCAGATCAGGAATAGCTTCCTGCAAATCTCTGATAATAAGATCGGCTACTTCCGAACGGTCATTACGAGCCGCATTCATTTCTGCAGCATCTATATCAACCGGTTTGGTCACAATAATCGCATCTCCGAAAAGCTGTAACAAGTCAAAATACTCATAGGCACGGAAAAACTTAGCTTCTGCTACATAGCGCGCTATATCATTCAGATTGGCATAATTCTCCGCATTCTGTAATAAGATATTAGCATAACGGATTTTAGTATAGGCTCCTGTATAATTACCATCCGATACAGGAATCGTATTGACTCCTTTACTATATTCATTGTAGTCACTAGATGTGATCAGGTCCGAACGCGTGTCACTATGCGGCCCATCGAAAAGAGCAGCAGCAAAATCACGCGGCCATTCATAAAATTGATTGGCATATAATTTATAATCATTCGGAGTCTGCCACAAATTCGCATCTGCCAACTGAGCCTTAGGATCAAGATCCAGACAAGAAGGAAGAGTTATCACCACTGACAGCAACAATATTGCTTTTATTATATTTATAATCTTCATATTCTAACTATTAAAAGGTTAAATCTAATCCTACGGTACAAGTACGATTGAAGGGAAAACGACCGTTTCCTGAAACTTTACGGGAAGCTTCCGGATCCCATCCGTCGTTAATTTTACTAACTTCCCACAAGTCATTGCCCGACACATAGACACGCATCCTGCTAATCACTCTTATCTTGTTCAGAAGCGAAGTCGGGAAGTTATATCCCAATGTCACACTTTTCAAGCGCAAATAATTACCATTTTCTACCGACCAGGACGAACACTGGTAGTTATAATCGTTTATAGAGTTTATATTCGTATATGTCGGATAACGCCCGCCTCTATTTTCAGGGCTCCATACATCCCCGACCGACTGTGTAGTCGAATTTAAATGAGCGGCTTTCATCGGGATACGGTAATTATCATTGCTACTGTCGCGGAAAATGGTACGTTTGGCAACTCCCTGAAAGACTGCGGAGAAGTCAAAGTTGTTCCATTCCAGCCCCAAATTGAATGAATAAGAGATTTTCGGGTCATCAGAACCCAGATACACATAATCCTTTTCATCTAGTACGCCATCCCCATTCACATCTTCATACATATTATCTCCCAAACGAATATCGCTCGGAATACCAATCCCGTTTCCGTTGTAGTATTGATATTTATATTTACGCAATTGTTCCTCTGTCTGAATCTTTCCGCAGTACTTCAATCCAAACACTGAATTTAGGGAATATCCTTGTTGCTTGTCTATAAATCCGGATTTGAAAACTGTTACTCCTCCGTAGTCTACCAATTTATTATCCGCGTATGTAAACGTACCGCCAATGTGGTAATTTACTTTCCCGATTTTGTCCGACCATGTCAAAGTGCCTTCATAACCTTTCGCTTCAAACTTACCGCTATTGGAAGCAGGTGCCTTGTCACCCAAAATGCCCGGATAAGTTACAGCAATCAACATATTATTGTTTTTCTTCATAAACAGTTCCACAGTACCTTGAAGGCGGCTATTAAATAGTTGGAAATCCACACCCAAGTTATAATTATGGATCCGTTCCCAACTACGCCCCGTAGTAGCAATTTCACCGTTACTCTTTACGTAAGATACTCTGCCGTCACCCAGATAAGCTCCGTTCACAGAATTGAAGTTATAAAGTTGTCTGCCATCATAACGAGATATCCCGGACTGATTACCTACCACACCATACGAAAGCCTGAGTTTCAGTTCGTTCAAGAATTTCACATTCTTCATAAAATTCTCTTCAGTAAGACGCCAACCACCGGAAAAGCCATAAAAGAAATCCCAACGGTTTTCCGGGAGGAACTTGGATGATCCGTCATAACGCAAGTTAGCTTCCAATAGATATTTCGACAAATAGTTATAATTGAAACGTCCGAAATAAGACATCATCGCTTCCTGCCATTTGTCAGGCGAAGAAGTTTTGGCAGAGTTCTTTAAAAAAATATCCCCCGAGCCGTTAAGTATTTCCAGCGAACTCTGTACGTCCTTTGCCGTCACAACTGTATAATCATATTCCTTCAGATTGTACTGGGCACCTAACATCGCACTTACCGTATGTTTTTCCGCAAATGTCTGATGAAAATTCAAATAACCGGAAACAGAATAGTAGTCCGTACGCGCAAATGATTTGGAATATTCGGTCGATGCCTGATTCGGATTATAGATCGCATTGGGTTTCGCTGTACTAAGCGTCCCGTCATAAGTATACCAGGTAATACTATTTTTCACTGCATCGCGAGTAGCAGTAGAAGTATTATATCCCAGATTAACCACTGCGTCCAAATAAGAAGTGAGCTTATATTTCAGATTCTCACTGATATTGATACCGGAAACCTTCAAATTATTATCTCCACCTAATTCAGCATACCAGTTGGGAGTATAGTTTCCTCCCCAGTGATAAGGTTTACCATCCATTGTAGAAGACGGAAGTCCCGGCTGCGGATAACTGGAGGTCAGCACACTGCCAATCATAGTAGGAGAAACCTGGTCCTGACGATTATACGCAATCACGGATTCAATTGTAAAGTCATCGGTAAGTTTTACCGTGTTAGTCAGACGAAGATTGAAACGTTTATTGCTATTATTACCCCATTTTAATGTACTATCATCATACATATATCCCACTGACAAACGATACAGAGATTTATCATTTCCTCCTGAAACGCTTAGGTTATGTTGCGTGGAACCTGCATTTCCAAATAAAACATCCTGCCAGTTAGTATCCATGAATACATAGTCGTCTACATCCCCAAACGCCGTTATTGGATTGGGGTTAACGGACAAATCAATATATCCTCCTTTATAAGCTTTCGCCAACTTAGCATACTGGATCCACTGGTCATCAGCACCTTTACCATCATTCGTACGAGCTGCAATAATAGCATCACTCCATTGGTCAATACTCATCATCTTAGGTTGCAACCCTACAAACTTATGTGTATAAGAACCACTATATTCTATCTTTGCTTTCCCTTCTTTCGCCTGCTTTGTAGTTACCAGAACAACACCTCCGGCTGCTTTCGAACCATAAATAGCGGCAGAGGCATCTTTCAAAAAATTGATAGACTCGATATCTGCCGAGTTTAACAGACGAAGTTCATTCACACTCTCATACTCCACCCCATCAATGATAACCAACGGGTCAGTAGAATTGGCAGATACAGCACCACGCAGTTTCATACCCCAGCTTTCATCGCCCGGAGCACCGGAAGAACGGGTAATGATTACCCCCGGAACTTGTCCTTGCAAGGCTTGTACGGGACTGGACATTGATCCTTTGTTTGTCAGCATTTTATCAGATACTACCGTTACGGCACCGGTCAATGTTTCTTTCTTCTGCGAACCATATCCTACTACCACAACTTCGTCCAGCACTTCGCTGTCTTCCTGCAATTTTACATTAATCACCGTTTGCGCAGCTACATCTATAATCTGGTCCTTATATCCGATATAGCTGAATTTCAGTTTGGCTCCGGCAGGTACGTTAATCGCATAATTTCCATCAATATCCGTAATAGTTCCTTCCGTACCGCCTATCACACTTATATTCACGCCAATCAACGGCTCGCCCGTAGCATCAATCACTTGCCCCTTCACTTTCTTCTGAGCCTGTGCCACTACTTGACTGTCAGTTATATTCGTATCGGCCCACGCCTGTGAGACAGGACAAAGTCCCAGCATTAATCCTAACGCAAACATTGCTGCCTTGTCAGGTCGCGAATTAAAAATTAATCCTCTTCGTTTTATAAAATTAAATTTGAGGTTTAAAAATAGTGTTTATTTCTTGTTTTCTAAAATTTGATGAGGCATCAGTATGTCTCTCCCTAGATTCTGATTCTTTTTCCATAAGCACAAAGGATTATATATTATATAAATAAGATTAAATACATTTTCTGAAAAACTCACGCATTTCGCGACGACCTATAAATAGATGATTCTCTACTGTACGACGACTGAGTTGCAAGGCTTCCGCTATTTCAGTAGATGTCTTGTCTCCATAACGACTTAAGGTGTAGACTATCCGACGTTGTTCGGGGAAGATAGCAAGCCGACGTTGTTCAGCCGAAGCTAAGTCATCGGCAATTATTGCCTCTTCTGTCTCATTGGACGAAGTAACGGCAAAATCATACATATAACTGTCTATCTCCTGTTTCTTATAATACCGACGGATATAATCGGTTACTATATTACGTGCAATGGCGAACAAAAAATACTTCACTGTATCCGGACGGAGCATCTGTTTATAGTCCAGCAGACGTACAAACACATCTTGAGCCAAATCCTCAGCTTCGTAACGATGAGTGATACGATAAGTAATATAGGTAAGAATCACCTGATGATATTCTTTATAAGAATTAGTGATAATGTTGTCGGAAGTGTTAGTTATTGTCTCCATAATACTATCTTTTTCGGTTTTAATCACGATGCAAATATAAAGGTGATTTCGGATATAGTAACCGGAAAATGGAGCATATCAATCTCAACGAATCGAGATAGACTCATTTTAATCTACAATCCTAATAATCAACATATTACCCTCAACTTTATAGAGTCTCATTTTATAAAATGAGACTCTATAAGCTAAATACAATATGTTTTCGCTCAGCTTACACTCCTTTACTTTCATCCCTTCATTCTTTTATCTTCTCTCCTTTTATCATCTTGTCGTTTTAGTATCTCATTAAAGCTGTCACTGAAATACTAGAGATAAGTTTCATTGCATTAATGACAAACTTACTTTGTACTTATAGTAAAGTTACTGTTGATTTAGAATAAACTATAAACGCAAGCTTTGTTTTTATAAATGAAACCTTCGTTTTTATAAATGAAAGTTGCGTTTATAAAAACAAAGCTTACGTTTATAATTTAATCCCTATGAAAAACAACTTTGTAATAGGAACAAGAAAAGTTTATGCAGGATGAAGCAGAACTTATCTATTAATAGATTACAGATTAAAAAAGAGGTTCACCGAAATTTATTCCTCCTTAGCAGTTCCACCTATGCTACGGATATATTCGTTCGGAGTGACTCCCGTACTCTTTTTGAATGACCGGAAAAAAGAAGCACGTGAACTAAAGCCGCAAAGTTCTGCCAATGCAGTTAACGTATAGCGGGAATAGTGACTGTCCTCTACCATTTTCTTAAATTGAGTGACGCGGTATTCATTGATAAAGTCATAGTAAGACTGATTGAGATACTGGTTCAAAAGATACGATAATGAATGCGAAGAAGTATCTAATGCGGAAGCCAGATCACCCATTTTCAAGTCGGAATTAATATAAGGCTTTTCTTTCTCAACATAAGCCACCAGTTTTCTATGAAGCTCCACGCATTCTTCTTCAGTTAACCTATTCGTCTTATACTTCTCTTCGGTAACAGTAGACGACTGTTCAACAATTGTTTCCGACTGTTCCGTCTCTTGTTCTTTCCGGGATATTTCCTCCACCGGTGTTGAAGCTACCTGAACAGGAGAAGTGAGTAAACGGCGCATACGCTTCCATACATAATAACGTATAAAGGCTATAATTCCTATGATTAATAAGACAAAAAGCGCCCATCCCCACCAAGGTATCATAGGAAGTACCGTCACTTGACAGGTAGCTTCCGAATGTTCATTTCCCGGAAGACGGACACGGAATGTATAAGTCCCGGAAGGAAGTCCATAATAAGAAACCTCGTTCTGTGCTGCCAATAGTTTCCAGTCTTTATCAACCCCTTCCAACTGATATTCATACAGCAAGGCAGAAGGCAGTCCGTAGGCAAAATCCGTAAAACAGAAAGTAAGATTATTCTGATTATATTTCAAAGACGAACCGGTAAAAGAAACACCATTAGCCAATATATCTGTAAATACTATCGGACGCGCCTTACCACGTACTTCATCCACACGCTTCGGGTCAACGTAAATCAATCCTTTGGTATTGCCGAACCATAGTATTCCTTTATCGTCTTTATAGGCAGCTCCGTTGGTAAATGTTGGTCCGGGCACTCCATCGTTGAAAGTGAAAGCGTCATACTCTTCGCCTTCTTTCTTTATACGCAGCAAACCGTCATTACAGCCTACCCACAACCAACCTTGATTATCCTCTACAATCGCCATCAGAGAATTGTCGGGAAGAGTGGAAAATACGGACTGATTATAGAAGCGGTCCATTGTCAGCGTAGACGTAAACAAACTCCCTTTCTCACGGATAAAATAAAGGTTATGTTCGGAATCTTCATAAATCGTTCGAACTTTGTCTTTATTCACGAATCCTTCAGGAAAAACATTGGAACGCAAGTTCTGGGAAGCCGGGTCATAAATACACATACCGGTTTCAGTGGCAATCCACCCTTTACCGGTAGAATCAAAACTGACCTCATACACGTTGCCCTCCGGCAGTTGAGAATTGGCACTGGTAAAGTGCTTTATCTGTTTTGTCTGCCCATTATAGTTGAATAGTCCCTGTGAGGTTCCTATCCAGAGATTTCCCTTTGTATCCGGTTTCACACAGAAGATATGTCCTTTTTGAAAAAGCTCCGTATCACTTTGGGAGAAATATTTTAGCGATAACGTCTCCGGATTCAATACCATCATGCCGCCCCCATAGGTACCTATATAATATTCTCCTTGATAGAAGCTGATTGTCAGTATCAAATCCGAGGTCAGGACAGGTTTTACAAAACTCTTGACCATTCCGGTAGCCTCATTTATATAGAACAAGCCGTCACGCGAACCGATAACTTTCTCCTGCCCTCTGCTTATGAAAGAACGGATAGAGAGGTTTGCCGAATTAAACAAAGGTGGATAGGCATACGTACGGAAAAGACCGTTCTGGTAGAGTGAATAATCCAAGCCTGCCTGAAAATGCCCTACCCAAACGGCACCCCTGTCATCTACGAGTAAGGAGTAGACAGAATTACTGCGAATCCCTTCCTTATCACTTACATCATGGTAGAAACGACGCGTCACCTGCTGTTTTTTATGTGAAAGAAAATGGACGCCATTGCCATCGGTAGCTATATAGACGGTTTCTTTTCCATCACTAGAAATATCGGAAATAACATCGCATCCTAAAGATATCGTATGAGAAAACGTCTTCTTTTTCATATCAAAACGTACTACTCCCTGGCTCATTGTCCCCAAGTAGAGCGTTTCCCCGATACGGGTGAGGCAACGGAAATAATCGGCTTCGGGCACATTTTCCTGAAAATGCCAGGAATCAATCTTTCCGTCTTTCAATGAATAGGAGAATAGCCCTTGCACCGTAGCCAGCCATAGTGCGGTTTTATCTTCATTCAGACAAATATCCATGATTCTGTTACAAGCGGCCAACATATTCCGGTCTGTCAAAACTTGGAGCAACTGACCGTCTTTATGAATGAACAAGCCTTTCTCCGTACCAATATAAAGAATATCTCCATCGGATAGTAACGTATTGACGGCAAAATCTATCTTTTCGGGAACAATCCTCTCCAATTGGCCACTTGCACGGTTCAACCGCCAAAGTCCGATACCATTTCCCACCCAAAGTTGCTTATTGGCAGTTTCCGTAATCGTATTTACACGCTTTTTTCTTCCCGACTCAATGCCCCGGAATTCAAAATGGCGCACTTTCACACCGTCAAAACGATCGAGGCAATTATCTGTCCCTAACCATACAAAACCTTCGGAATCTTTATAAATGGCATTGACCAACAGTCCGGATAATCCGTCGGACATGACGACATTACGGAATGTGTAATTCTGAGCTTGCAGTTCCACACCACAAACCAAATATATTAATATAAGAATCAGATATTTAATCGTGTTCTTCACTTACAACTGCTTCCTTTCATATTAAACATGTGACAAACATACATAAAAATCTCCAAAAGAGCACATTCCTTTTCCTAAAAAAGTCTCCCCTTCGTATTTGTTGTATATGACAAGCAAATACGAAGGGGAGAGATTATTTACTCAATGCTATGAAAGATTTTATTTGCGGCTGTTCAAATAATCATTTTTATCCGAACCTTTTTCAACCAATTCAATCATATAGCTATAAGTATATTTCTTGTCAAGCAAGCGATATTCATTGTGCGGATACATTCCCCAACTATTATCTCCGCCTAATCCGCGCTGCTTCAGGTCAACGTGCAAGAAGATATTTTTTTGCGGAACAATGTCGATAGTATGCTGTAATTTACGAGTCAGACCGGGGTCAAGATCTTCCGGTGAGAAATGCAATGCGGAAAATGAGATAGGTTGCAAGCCTGTAATTTTCACTCCCAGTCCTCCGCTATCCAATAAAGTCAGCCAACGAACATCTGTTTTATTTCCTGTTTCCTGCGGACGTATATACCAATAGAATTGATTTTCTACCTTATCCTCATATCGTCCGATGAAGGCCCCCGAATAACGGTCGATATAGTTTTCAAAAGGCCCTCTACCATAATAGGTCAGGTTTTCATAAGGTTGATGCAATTCCATACGCATACCAAAACGGGGAAGTTCGGGAAGTTTCGTTCCTGTCAGGTCGATACTGCCCGTCACAATGACAGTTCCGTTATCCCGTACCAAATATTCCATCGTATAAGGCACTTGAATATCGCTTAAGACCCAATCAACCCTTACGGATAACCCTTTTTCATTATTCTCCCCTATTGTCACTTTCTTCACATAGCGGTTGACATGGGCCGTCCGCCAGACACCTGCCAAAACGGGCATTTTATTCCCAAAATCATTATCTATCGGAGCACGCCAAAAGGCTGGTTCGGGATATTGCCTGATAGGTTGCTTGCCATTTATCATATAATCAAACAAGATTCCCTTTTTCAAATCAATCTTACCTGAAACGGCACCTGATTGAAAAGACAAAATATTGTCTTTTGTTTCATAAGACAGTTTTCCCGAACAAGGCGGAAGCGATGTGAAGAAACTACTTTTATTTAATTGCATTTGCTCTCTAGCTACTTCATAGCCAGCAGGTACTAAATCGGTAGCAACCCGGGTGTGCACATAGAGATTAAGGAAATACTCATTTCCGTCTTCTGGAATAACGGGGAGAGATAAACGTATCTCTTTCTCTTCATGAGGTTTTAAATCAACATTGAAATCCCCCGTAGATATTTTTTCTCCGTTTTTGTATATTTCCCACATGAAAGCATACTCATCCAGATTGGTAAAGTCATAACGGTTTTTAATAGAAATAATTCCTTTCCCCAAGTCTTTTGCGATAAACTGAATGTACTGATACACTTTCTTCACTTCATACGCTTGTGGTTTAGGAATACCATTGGCAGAAATCAAACCGTCAGTTCCCGTGTTTAGTTCCCCTTTCTTATCTTCCAGCCATTTATAACTACCCATCTTACCATTATACGTCCAATAAGTACGTCCGTCTCTTGGTTCGGTCTTTATCTTAAATCCCTGATCCATAAAATCCCAGATAAAACCGCCCTGCAAGTTAGGGCTGTCATAAATAATATCCCAAAGGTCTTTAAAATTGCCATTGCTGTTTCCTTGGGCGTGAGCATACTCACACATGATAAACGGTCGCTGTTTGCCGGACTTCCGATATTCTGTTATTTTCCACATATTGGGATACATCGGACAGACAATATCTGTATTCCAATCTTCCCAAGCCTGCTCGAACTGTACAAAACGACCGGGGTCATATTTCTTCAAACGTTTATACTCATCGTGGAACACGATTCCATTGCCACATTCGTTTCCTAATGACCATCCGATGATACATGGATGATTTTTATCCCTTTCGACCATTCGGGTGATACGGTCGACATGAGCAGCATACCATTCGGGACGATAAGCAGGATGCGGAATGGTATCTTTAAAATAAGGAACCGAACCCATTCCATGAGTTTCAATATTGGCCTCATCCACTACATAGATACCATATTGATCACACAATTGATAGAATAACGGATGATTGGGATAATGACTGGTACGAACAGCGTTCATGTTCAGTTGTTTAATCAGTCGCAAATCATTCATTATGATTTCGCGAGTCTGCGTATGTCCCAAGCTGTCGTTATGTTCGTGACGGTTAACACCTTTTATATAGGTGGGTACACCATTTACCAGTAGCCGTGTATTCTTAATCTCAATGCGACGGAATCCGACTTTATGAGCCACTACCGTCTGTTGCTTGTTGTCATTGGCTCGAAGTGTCAGAATACAGTCGTAAAGCGAAGGGTGTTCAGCGCTCCATTTCCGTACATTACGCACAGTGCCTTCGAAAGTAAGTGTAGTACTTATATCTGAGATACAATATGCTTTCTGCGCAGATAAGACAGTCTTCCCCCCTGCGTCCTTCAATTCGAGTGTAAGTGTCCCTTTTTGTAGAGTTGCATTAGCATTGAACGAACGCAAGTCTACAGTAGCCCGAAATTGCCCGTGTCGGTAGGTATCGTCCAGTCCTGCATGCAAAAAGAAATCCCAAATGGTCGTTTGGGGATAAGCGGTCAGAAAAACATCGCGTTCGATACCGCTTAGACGCCAAAAATCCTGGTCTTCCATATAGCTGCCATCGTGCCAGCGATACACCTGTACAGCAAGTAAGTTCTCTCCTTTTTTTAAATAGTTTGTCACATTAAATTCTGCCGGAGTCTTGGATGCTTTAGTCATACCCACCTGCTGTCCGTTCACATAGATACGGGCGTAGCCGCTGATGGAACCGAAGTGCAACAACACTTCACGCCCCTGCCAGTTTTGAGGAACCGTAAATGTGCGCCGGTAAGTCCCCACAGGATTATCAACGTCGATATAAGGTGGATTGGGTGAAAACACATACTGAATGTTGCGAATTATCGGCTCACCGAATCCTTGGATTTCCCAGTTGGAAGGGACAGTAATTGTATCCCAATCATTGTCGGATAAATCTGTACAATAAAAATCTTTTATGCTTTCTGCGATAGAGGGAGCATAAACAAATTTCCACGTACCATTCAACGAGTATTGCCAAGACGATTTTTGTGGATTATCGTTCACAGCATCATCTGTCCGCTCATAAAGGCGAAAGTCAGCGTGTGGTTTCTCTTTGTTCCACTCATATTTGGTGGGATTTTCCCACTCGTTGTTTTGCGCCTTTGCCGTTTGAGACAAACCACCAAAAAGACAGGAAAGGAATAATAAGGTAGAAAATAATCTATTTATCATAAGATAAAGGGTTGTGAGGGTTTCCATTGAGTAACGTCAAGGAGTTAAGAAGCCTAACCTCTTAACTCCTTGAAATCAGTAAGAAAATCTCAAAAAGTTATTCTTCAGTATACAATAATGTTCCAAACCCCAAATCACCGGCTTCGGCAGTACCACGCTCGCCATATCCTTCGGGGCGTTCTTTTTCGGCAAAAGCTTGCGAATATGGAGCATTCATACCTTTCACCTTGGCATAATGGTTGTAAAGGAGTTCCCATCCCGGACGGGCACGCCCTTTACCGTCGGCCGACACCTTCTCGTGCCAACCGTATTTGGGGTGATAGTAAGGTTCGAAAGGCATTTCCACATCTTCGGCCGAAGTTAAGTTATACTTAGCCGTATATTCGCAGAGGTCGAGAATGATGTTGTCGTTATAGGCAAAAAGGTCGATACCCATGTTATAGGCTGTACGACAGAAGTAAGCGTGTAAGCCTACGTTGAGAGTAGCGTGCCCCTGGTCGCGTCCCATCTCTTGGCTCTGTGCCAAATGTCTGCCTTTCACTTTTCCCGCAGGATCCTCGTGCATGCCTTTCACCGACCATTCGATACAGCCCATACCTTTTCCGTGATAGAAAAATTCCAAGGCTTGTTTAATCTTGGCATCGTCATCGTTCAGCACGCCGATAGAAAGAATCGTGAGCATGGCGGGCAGATCCCAACTCATCCAACCCGAAATGGCTGAAGAATTAAAGTGG
Source organism: Bacteroides sp. 43_46 (assembly GCF_001915455.1). Classification (NCBI taxonomy): domain Bacteria; kingdom Pseudomonadati; phylum Bacteroidota; class Bacteroidia; order Bacteroidales; family Bacteroidaceae; genus Bacteroides; species Bacteroides sp. 43_46. The sequence goes on from NZ_MNQN01000014.1 coordinate 76,837, forward strand.
TTATCCAAAAAATCATCACAGATAGGATAGAAAGTTTTATCTATCCATTTCTTGAAGACTTCAAAATCTTCGGTTTTCCAGCCTTCGTAATCCCGCATCAATTCAGCGGGAGCAGCAAACTGGTATCCGATAAATCCGGCGGCAAGCAGACGATGGCTGTCGTCGGGCCATGTTTTATAATTCACCCCCTTACAAGTCTTAGCCCATCCGTTCAGAATTTTAACAGCTGCCTTGGCATAATCTTCATCTCCCGAAATTTTCCAGCGTACAGCCAACTGATAAGCGGCACCGGCATCGAAAGCGGCCGTATTGAAGTTGCCACCTTGCGAGTGACGTACAATTTCTTCTTGCGGGTTTGCGTTGTAGCTCAGTTGGGCAAATCGGCTTTCGCACAATTTTTCCCAACCGCTAATCCAAGGTTCGGCACGTTCGTTCACTTTGCGGCGTGCGCGTTCAAAGTCAGCTTCGGTGTTCACCAGACAAGGATGCTTGATGATGTACTCATAATTTTCATTGGGGTTGATTTCGCGTTGCCATGGTTCGGGAGTTCCATTCTCAAACTCAGCACTACAGCCGATCAGCAACACAAACGTTATGCTGCTCACGAAGGTATAAATCAGATTTTTCATACATTCAATTTTCATTTTGTTATTCAATCAGTTTCCAGAGAAAGTAGATGCTATTGTTTACCACTTTCGTTCTTTATCAAATCTTTCAGTTCTTGTTCCGATTCGAAAGTCTTTATCCAATCCACATAAATGCTACCTGTTTCATTGGTTTCATACCATATTTTCCAAAATTGAAGTTCCACCGTGTCGTACTTCGTCAATGAGGTAGGCATATACTGTTGGTTTTTGCCAAGGAATTTCTTCGTGAAGTCGGCGTAGAATACTTTGTATTCACCGCAATCTACCACAGTCATGGCATTTTTTCCTTTATCGGTATCTTCGCCATATTTACCGGCTACGGTAATACCGCTTCCGCCCCAAATGTCTAGATACCACTCTATACTCGTTGATGCTTCGAACACATTTTCGGGAAATTTCATTTTAAAGGCTAAGATGGGATAGTTGGTTACGTTGAACCCAAAACCGCCGGTGCGACAAATGCGAACAGCTTTGTAAGTCTTATCTTCACCGGGGAAAATACGAAGTACTCCGTCATTCTCCATCCATTCAAATTCCCGGTGAGTAAAGTTTCCGAATGGCTGCCAGATATTCTCGACAGTAAACTGGTCGTTCATTAAACCTTCGCTCACGCTGACACTCATCGTAGCTTTGACAGGTTTACCATCACCATAGTCGGCCAAAGCGGTAATTACTGCATTGCCATAAGCCTTCGCCACGAACCGGCCTTTTTCGTCAATCTCTACAACATCCGGCTTACTGCTTTCCCATGCGATGTACGAAAGCGTAGCATCTATCGGCGTTACATTCATCTGTGGAGTGTAGGTTTCGCCCAAAGCTAGTTTGTCTGTTTCTTTCACAAATTCCATACTTTCGATATAGATAATGGGCTTCACCTTAATTTCAAACTCTTTCGTGAAATGTTTGTCGTCGGTAGCGGTAACTTGGATGCGTGCCTTTCCTTCAGCTATGCCCTTCACCTCGCCTTTTTCATTGACGGTGGCTTTATCGGGAGTTAGGCTTTTCCAAATCAACCCGGGGTAAGTGGGGTCGGCCGGAGTAGTCTGCCAAGTGAGGGGCAAAGTCGAGGTTACAAACACTTCGAGGTCTTCATTAGTGAGATTGATATCAGTGATGTGAATAATTTCGTTTACTACCTTCACATTAATGGTCGAAGTGACAGAATAGCCCACAGCCGGCTTGGCCGAAATTACCGTACTACCGGCCTTCACTGCCGTGATGCGTCCTTCGGCATCTACGGTAGCCACATCGGGCACAGTCGATTTCCATACCACCTCTTTGTTGAAAGCCTCATCAGGACCTATAGTATATTTTATCAAAGTGTCAGTGCCTATCAGCAGAGGCAGTTCGGAGGTCACTTCAAGGTTGATTTCCTTAACGAGCACTCTCTCTTCTAAAACAGGGGATACATCGTCATCGTTGCACGAAACGGTCATCATCAAGCCAGCTGTAATCAGTGCTGCAAACACACCCTTTTGAAGTATATTTTTGTATGTCATAATTCGATTACTTTATAAATGAATAATGAATGGATTATTGGTTCCAACCCGGATTTTGTTTCAAGTTGGAGTTCAGTTTGAGCTGGTCGGTGGGCAGCGGCAATAAGTAATGCTTTTCATGCCAGTTGCGTCCTTTCTCGTGGATAATACAACCTTCACCATCTTTCTCCTTAAAGGAAGCATCAGGCCATCTGTTTTCAAAATCGGTACCTTTCCACTTCACACCGGTGAGGTTCATCGGCATTTCGTCTTCGGCCGTTTTCCAACGCTTCAGATCATCAATGCGGAAATTCTCATCGAAAAATTCGATGGTACGCTCACGACGAATCTCTGTGCGCATATCCAAATTATTCGCCGTAACAAAGTCGTTAGTCAAGTCAGGCATTTCGGGGTTGATGCGTTTGCGTGTCAGGTTCAAACTGATGGCTAAGTCTTCATCCGATATTTGTCCATCGCGTTCAAACACGGCTTCGGCATAGTTCAGCAGTACCTCGGCATAGCGGATGATAGGGAAATCGTAAGCTTCCATACCGGTAGGCACTCCGTCGCGTTCGCTACACCACTTGTGGGGAAAGTACCCCGTACCCGTCTGAGGCATGAAGTTCCTATGCGAGGCATTGGCTATTTCGGCTGCATTGCCGCTCCAATCAATGCGTCCGCCGTTTGTACCCCAGTAAGTTTGTCCGGGCACCATAAGCTGATTGTTCATGCGGTTGTCGCGATTTTTATATTCATCATCCACTTTCGTGTAATTCCACGTTTGGGGATTGATGGGCAACCCATTGCTTTGCAGATACATATTAGCCATTTTACGAGTAACATACAAGGCATTACCCAAACGCCCTTGGGTTATGTTGAACCCGATAGAATTGATAACAGGGTCGTGACGGCGGGTAAAGATATACTCTTTATTACCTGTTTTATTGATACTGGCAGGGTTCGACTTTTCATTTTCCAAGATAAAGAGATACTTGTAGGCCTCCGTACCCAATTCTTGAGGAGCAAAAAGTTCGAATGCTCCGCCCGCCATCACATCATGAGCCGCCTGTGCTGCGGTATTGAGCAAATCTTTTGTACGTTCGGTATTTTGACCGCCATTATGGAATTTCTCCCATGTACCTTCATAGAGGGCTACACGCGAAAGAAATGCCAAAGCGGCTTCGCAGGAGAGGCGGCCTTCATCGCTGCTGCTGATAGCCTTATCGACGGGTAATAGTTTAGCGGCTTCTTTCAAGTCGTCAATGATGAAGTCAGCTACCTCGGTACGCGGATTACGGGCCTTCTGCATCTCAGGCGAGTCGATGTCGAGCGGTGTGCGGGTAATGATAAGATCACCATAAGCCTGCAACAACTCAAAGTAACAATAAGCACGGAAGAAACGGGCTTCCCCCACCGAAATGGCAATGTCGGCTTGTTGTTCATACGTATCGGCTTGTTGCAATAAAGTATTGGTTTGACGAATACGATTGTAATTGTCGGTATAATGCTTGTCTGACGACGGAATACTGTTCGTTCCGTTACTATAGATGTTCACCGTGCTACCGGCAAACAAGTCCGAGCGAATATCAGCGTGCTGACTGTCGTCGAGCCATCGAAAGTCGGCCGACCAGCTGTAGAACTGGGTGGCAAAAAGTTTGAAGTGTTCGGGCGACTTCCAATAGTTGGTATCCGCCAATTGCGTCTTGGGTTCAAGGTCTAAACACGACTGCATGGTCATGGCGCAAATGATTCCTAAAATATATGCTATTTTTTTCATTGTTATCTTCAATATTAAGAATAAAAATTAGAATATGGCATTCACACCGAAAGTCACGGTGCGGTTAAACGGATAGCGTTGCTTGTGTCGGCGCCCGATACATAAATACGCAGGTTGCTGATAAAACCGCTCTTATTCATCCATGCCTTTGGCAATGTGTAACCTAGTACAATCTCTTTGAGACGCAGGTAAGCTCCGTTATCGGCCGACCAGGTAGAAGGAATGTAGTTGTAGTTATTGATGTCATTACTGTTTGAATAAGTAGGGAAATGGTTATTGGGAGTTTCAGGACTCCATACATTACCTACCGACTGGTTGGTAGTGTTCAGCCAAATAGCTTTGAAAGGCACTTTCCAAGAGTCGATTTCACGATAAATGGTACGCTTGCCCACACCTTGGAACACGGTATTGAAATCAAATCCTTTCCACTCGCATCCGAAATTAAACGAGAACGAATATTTTGGGTCGTCGGAACCAAGAAATACAAGGTCGTCTTGTGTCAGTTTACCGTCTTTGTTCACATCTTCATACATGTGGTCGCCCAAACGCAAGTTGGCAGGTAGAGCGATAGAGTTGCTGCCCACATATTTGTCCACATAATAGTCCAGTTGGTCTTGGTTTTGTACCTTGCCCACATAGCGGTAACCAAATACCGAGTTGAGTGGGTAGCCATTCACAGCTTCGTTATAACCTGCGCTCACCACGATGTTACCTCCATCGACTAGTTTGTTGGTCATATAGGTTAACGTACCGCCAACGTGGTAGTTGAAACCGCCTATCTTGTCACGCCAAGTCAAGCTGGCATCGTAACCATTGGCCTCAAACTTACCGCTATTAGTACTGGGAGCAGTTCCACCCAATACACCGGGGTGCAGACGCGAAACCAGCATATTGTCGTTTTTCTTTTTAAAGACCTCGAACGTACCTGTAAGGCGATTGTTGAGGAATCCGAAGTCAATCCCCAAGTTATAGTTGTAGATACGTTCCCAAGTACGCATGGTGCTCACCAGTCCGGCAGATTCCACATAGGTTCCTTTCGAGTTGCCCAACAAAGCGCCACTGTTCGATTTGTAATTGTAAAGTTGGATGCCGTCATAGCGTCCAATACCATTTTGATTACCTACCTCACCATATGAGGCACGTAGTTTCAGTTCATTCACATAGTCACGCAAGTTCTCCATGAATTTCTCTTCAGTGATACGCCATCCAGCTGATGCGCCCCAAAAGAAGTTCCAGCGGTTCTTGGGCAAAAATTTCGAAGAACCGTCGTAGCGAGCATTCACTTCAACCATATATCTCGACTTGTAATTATAATTCAAGCGACCGAAATAAGAGAGAATGGCTTCCTCCCAACGGTCTACCTTGTCTATGTAAATTTGTCCTTTACCGTTAAGCGATTCGATTGCCGCTTCTACGTCCATTGCTTTGGTGCCGCTATAATCGTAAGCGGCATAATCGTATTGCACACCTCCCATAAGCGATATGTCATGAACCTCATCAAATAATTTCTTATAAGTGAGGAAAGCTGATGCCGTGTAATTGTCGGTACGCGCAGAACTTTTAGTATACGATGATTTTTCTTTTGCGGGATAGGGAGAGTTCTCATTTTGAATCGGTGTACCGTCGTATTGATACCAATCAATCGAAAGATATTGTTCGTCACGGGCCGCATTGTTCGTTGAGTATCCCAAAGTTCCCTGAAAATCAAGACCATCCAAAATGTTCACTTTCAAAATCTCGTTCACATTCATTGTGGTCACCACAAGTTTGTTGTCACCACCCAATTCGGCCGACCAGTTAGGGGTATGAATGCCTCCCCACGCATACGGTTTGCCATCAATAGTCGAAACCGGTAGCCCTGGCTGTGGTATGCTACTGCCTAATATACTACCAATCTGTGTAGGAGCCACCTGATGCTGACGACTAGCTGACATGTTGGTTTCCAAGCTGATACGGTTGTTTATCTTGAAACTGTTGAATAAACGTACGTTATAGCGTTCGTTCGAGTTGTTCCCCCATTGCAACGTCCCCTGGTCGTTCAAATAACCCAACGAAAGTCGGTAGGTCGATTTTTCCGAACCTCCGCTTACGCTGAGGTTATGCTGGGTAGAAGTGGCATTTCCCCAAAGCACATCAGTCCAGTTCATATCGTGAAACACAAAATCGGCCACACCACGGAATCCTCCCGGAATGGGATCTTCATCGGGGTTGTTTCCACCATGCAGATTAATCCAACTCCCCTTCATCGCTTTAGCCAAACGGGCATAACGTACCCAGTTGTCATCTTCGCCATAGCCGTCATTCAAACGGGCTTGGAGCACACCGTCCGTCCATTCGTCCATGCTCATCATGCGGGGCTGTAAACCCACAATTTTACGTGTAACCGAACCACTATATTCCACTTTGGTTTTGCCGGCATCGGGACGTTTGGTAGTTACCAAAATCACACCACCCGCTGCTTTTGCGCCATAAATAGCAGCCGAAGCATCTTTCAGAAAGTTAATGGTTTCGATATCATCGGCATTGAGTTGAGCCATCTCGCTCACACCACTGGCTGGTACACCGTCAATAATCAAGAGAGGTTCTACCTTGTTTTTCGAGACAGAGCCACGAATTGAGACACCCCATCCTTCTTCACCAGGAGCAGCCGACGATCGGGTGATGCGTAAGCCCGGAACCTGACCTTGCATAGCCGAAAGCGGATTGGGCACCGTACCTTTGTCTTTAAAAAGTTTTTGGTCGACCACTGTTACCGAGCCTGTCAACGATTCTTTTTTCTGAGTACCATAACCTACCACGACAACCTCATCCAGCACCTCTGTATCTTCGTGCATGATAATTTTAGCCAGATTCGTCCCTTTTACAGAAACTTCCAACGTCTTATAACCAATAAAAGAAATCACCAACGTACCACCTGATACATTATTCAAAGTAAAGTTTCCATCCATATCCGTTATCGTACCATTGGTAGTGCCTTTCACCTTGACATTGGCACCAATAACAGGTTCTCCATAGGAATCCACGATTTTACCTTTGATTGTCCCAGTCTGCGAAACAGCCTGTACTTCTCCCACATAGGCAAATACCGCCTGCGGAGCACCTGTTACAAGGGCAGAGGCCATCACCGTAGAGAATAGAAATCTTCTCGATGAGAATCTGAAGAGATTTTTTTTCATATACATAAAATTTAAAACTAACATTTATACTATTTATTCTAATATTAGATACACTGTTGGATATACTCACGGATTTCTTTCCGACTGATAAACAAGTGGTTTTCCACCGTACGGGAAGAAATTCCCAATTGGGCGGCAATATCAGCCGAGGATTTATTTTCGAAACGACTCATGATATAAATCTTCCGACGTTGTTCAGGAAGCTGATTGGCGCGCTCCCATTCGCATGTCAATAGATTATTGGCAATGATCTGACTCTCCACTTCATTGGTACAAGTAGGAATCCGGTCGAAAAGATAGGAAGTTACTTCTTGAGCTTTGTAAAAACGACGCAAATAGTCCGTTACTAGATTCCGGCAAATCGCGAATATAAAATGTTTCACTGTTTCCGGACGCAATATCTGCTTATAGTCCATCAAACGCAAAAAGACATCTTGTGACAGATCTTTTGCTTCTTCGTCCTTACCTATTTTATAATAGATATAAAGATAAACGGAATGATGATAACTCTTATAAGAGTCAGCAACCAGTTGAGTGGATTTCATGTTTATATTTTCCATTGCTTAGATTTTTGTTTATCATTACGCTGGCAAATATAAATGGTAAATACGGAAAAGAAACAATAAAAAAGGGCGGATAGATTTCATCCTATTGGAAGGAAAACAGAAGTCGTAATACCTACTGGTAATCAATCAATTATACAATCACAAACTGGAGTCTCAAATTATTATATGAGACTCCGACAATCAATCTTCATTAGTTCGTCCTATACTTTGGACGTATTCATTCGGGGTTATTCCAGTTGTCTTTTTAAAATAGCGGAAAAAGGAAGTGCGAGAACTAAAACCACACAGTTCAGCTAAAGCACTTAAGGTATATTTTGAATATTCATCCTCATTAAGTAACCGTTTAAACTCAGCTATGCGGTAATCATTCAGATAATCATAATAATTCTTGTTCAAGAACTGATTAAACACGTAGGACAATGTATATGGAGAGACGTTCAGCACTGACGCCAAATCCGCAATCTTTAAATCAGGGTTAACATACAGTCTTTTTTCCTGCATCAACATATCCAATTCGTCTGCCAGCCGATGACATTCTTCCATACTCACATTGCTCTTTCTGTATTTTTCTTCAATTATCGGTTTCTCGGTTTCTATGACGTCCGCCGCAAGAGCCGGAGAGTTCTTTTTTCTCCGGTAATAAGCATAGCTTAAGCATATTATTGCAATCAATAATAGAATTGTTCCCCATAAGGTCGCGTTAAAAGAGGAAGCAATAGTCACTGATAAACAGATTTCTGAACCGGGCTCACCAATCCGACGGATTTTGAATTGATATTTCCCAGAAGACAAGTCATAATAGGTCAGTTCGGATTTACCACCTAACAACTGCCAATCATCATCCATCCCTTCCATTTTATATTCATAAGACATATATGCAGGATCGGAATAGGTAAATCCGGAGAAACAGATAGTCAGATTCTTGTGCGACGGTTCCAAAGAGACTTTATAGAGATGCTGTTCTCTCTGTATAGCAGGATGATAAGGTTCTTTACCATTCACATATACATCTGTGATAGCCAGGGGATAACTATTTTCTTCATCTATATCACGTAAATCCCTGGTCAAATAAATCAATCCTTTGGAATTGCCAAACCAGATTGTTCCCGAAGCATCTATAACAGGGCAACAGGTAATAAAAACAGAACTCGGTAATCCATCCACAAAAGTATAAGGAACAATTGTACTTTTTTTATCATAACGGTACAAGCCCAGATTCGTACCAATCCACAGCCACCCTTCACGGTCTTCGATCATAAACATGGCGTCTTTCCCTTCCAAAAGAGTACCTGGCTGGAGTCTTCGAAAATGAGTCATTGACAAATCGGAAATAAAAATGGGGCCTTTATCCGGAAGGAAATAGAGTTCGTGGGAAGAATCTTCATATACTGTCCTGATTTTCTCTTTATGTATAAAGCCTTCGGGGAATACATCTGATTTTATGCTACGAGTGGAAGGATCCCAGATACATAAACCGGTAGCCGTACAAATCCAGCCCTTTCCTGTAGAATCAAAGCATATATCAAGCACATTCCCTTCCGGGAGTTTGGAGTTCGAACTGGTATAGTGATTGAGTTGTTCGCCATCTTTATACTGATACAAACCCATTGAAGTGGCAATCCACAGACAACCGTCATTGTCCGACTTGATGCAGAAAACATGTCCTTTCACAAAAGGAGTCTCCGAAGGTTCAAAATCACGGATAGTTAATGTAGAAGAATCCAGTATATACATGCCACCACCATACGTACCGATATAATACTTTCCCTGAAACGGGTAAATACACATTATCATATTAGAGCGTAATTGAGGTGACTTGAAACTCCTAAAACGCCGATTCTTCTCATCAACATAGAACAAACCATTGCGGGAACCTATCAATCTTTCATTCTCATTGATAGCTATGGCCCGTACCGGTATGTCTTTTGAGTCAAAATAAGGAGAATAAGAATAGGTAGAGAAAAGCCCGCTCTGATACAGTGTATAATCAAGTCCCAACTGATAGAATCCAACCCATATCAATCCTTCTCTGTCCACCAGCAATGAATAGACTGAGTTAGAGCGGATTCCGCCATTAGTACCGGGTTCATAGCAGAAAGATTTCATAACCTTATTTTCCGTGACAGATACAAAATGTACTCCATTTCCGTCTGTTCCAACATAAAGTATATCTTTTCCGTCACCCGACAAAGAGGAAATTACATTGCATCCCAAATCAATCCAATTATCCCTGAACTTCCCTGTCGATATATCGAAAACAACCACTCCATGTTCCATTGTTCCTAAATAGAGCCTGGAACCAATTCGTGCCATTTTCCGATAAGTATAATCCTGTCTATCATTGTCACCGTATGGACATAAAGTTATTTTTCGGGTAGACAGATTCATTGAATATAGTTTGGAGCGGGTCAGAATCCATAATGTATCTTTTTCTCCCATATTCAAATCGACTATGAAATTATCCGATGACCACATATCCGCATTGATAGTAATCTGCTTCATTTCATTATTTTTGCAGACAAACAATCCTTTTTCGCTGCCAATATATAAGGTTCCCTGCGCATCGGTCAATAAAGAACGAACTCCGAATTTTATCACTTCAGTAACAAACGGTTCTAATTTACCGGATTCTTTATTTATCCGCCAAAGGCCCATATCGTTTCCCACCCAAATCTGATTGCCTTGCGTTTCTGCAATAACATTCACCCATTTCAGTTTCTCATCATCTCCGAATATCGGATAATGCTTGAAACGGAAGCCATCAAAACATTCAACTGACGTAGCTGTTCCAATCCAAAGATAACCTACGGAGTCTTTATACAAGGCACTGACCGTTAAATCAGATAATCCATTTGTTTCTGACAGACCGCGAAAGGAATAAGAAATCGGATAGGCAGACAGAAAAAAAGAAATAAATATAAGGCTTGTTATATGTCGTATCAGATTATTCATAGGATTCATATTTGATAAAACAATGCAAACCTACATAAAATATCCCTAATTTTATGTAGGTTTATACAAAAACAAAACACATTCCTCATTAAAAATGAGTGTTAATCTACCAGCTTTATACTCAATTGGGATTGTTTATAAACAACAGGAATTCTCTTATTATTAACCTCTACTCTTACAGGCTTTTTCTTACTCCTGAAACTGGCATTTATCTTCGGTTGTCCGTCTATCCAAAGATTGAGTTTCTTATCTTCTTCCTTTTGAATGACAAACAACTTGACCAAAGAAGAAAAATAGGTTTCCTTATCACGTCTTAATGCACTTCCATAGCAGATAAAGAAATCTGTGGCGTCTTTGGCTTCCGTTCCTTCAGGATAAGAGACTGCAAACATATAGGCATCTGTCATCCAGCCGTCCGGCATAATCCAGGAGTTGCTGTGCATCAGCCTGCCGTCTGCTAATTGATTAATATAAAGATCGGTCACTTTACCTTTGTGGCGGATACGAAGACCAATCCAGTCCTGCCCTTCCCGCCGTTCCATTTGCGGCAGATCTTTTTCATCAGGAGTATCCTTCAAAATAATAGCTGTCAGCCCTTTTACACGGTTCACTTCTGCGGGCAAATGGAATGAATAATAAGTTTCGGTACCTTTCAGATCTTCAGTTGGAGCCTGTATTTCTTCCCAATACAAATCTTCCGGATAATCGTGCACAAAATCGGACTTAGCAAGCAAACGGGGATAAAGAGGACGAATCACAACGGAAGAATTACCATTCGTCACATTCACGTCAACTCCCGACTTTTTATAAGTCCCGTTGGTATGCCACAGCCATTCAAAACGACCGACCTTATGCGTCTTTAAATCATCAATCATGTAAATCACATCATCCATCCAAAGAAAATGACGGAAATTACGGCTGAAATTGTTTGAAACGGGCCCCGTTCCATTAGCCAGGACATATTTCACATTTCCCGCATCCAAAAGATGATATAAATATCCCCGCAAAGTAGAACCGCTATATTGCTGCTCACGGGGTTGTCCCTCGCCATTGAACAGTACTACATTATGCGCCTGGTTTTGAAAGAAATAATTTCGATAAGCAGGATTAGGATACCAGCAATTTCCACCGTCTTTTATAATATCCACTCCTTTGTGAAATATAATAAAGGAATTGGCGTCCGCATGAGAGTGATTCCATGTATGACCGCTTTTTACAGCCAGCATCGTAGCATCCTTTTCCCACGAATTGCGCATCGTAGCCCAGCCAAAATCAGAAAATAATTGAGAAGTCGGTAATTGAGGTATAGCGGGCGCCTTACTCAAATCGGGAGTATAAAGAAAGCCCATCGGACGATTCAGAAAATATCCGTCACGATGTTGTCCTTGTTCCACTTGACTGATATACCATAGAATAACAGGATCTTTTATACCTAATGCATACAATAACATCATGCTGGATTCGGCTGATACATTTTTATGACTATCACCAAAGTTAAGACTATGTAGCATGCCGGTACGCGGATAACATACTTGCGAAAAGTAATTGGGAAGTTTTGATAATTGGGGAATATCGCCCGCGCTTTGTCCGGGATGCGTATTTATCCACGCAATACGGAACAACAAAGCTTCCTGAATACCAAAGTTGGCGTAATTCAGACTTTCATACATTCCGCCGGCCTCATCAAAACTCTTTGCTTTCTGCTGCAATACATCACCTGCAAAGTCGAACCATTCGGGAAGAGATTCGTGAAGTTGCTCCACCCATTCCCTGGCTTCGGGGATTTCGTTTTGAAGGCTCATTGCCAATAATCCCCCTTGGCAAACGCAGGAAGTCCACCAGTTATGCCCCATTGAATTCAATGAGTGGATACGGGTCGGTTCCAACAGCCAGTCACCTAATGCAGGTTCCAGAGCAAGTCGTTTTAAGCCTTGGGCAATCTCTTTCTTTTCCGAAGATGAAAGAATATCATAGGCTGCATCATAACCCATAGCGCACAAGAAACTTTTATGTGCCAACCCCAGATGTGAGCGCCACACCGGGATACGTGCCAGCATTTCCTTATCTCCCCATGTTTCGGCTTTCACAGCTTTCAGCAATATCTCTTTTATTGAATTTGCATAGCTTTTGTCCTTTGTCATCAGATAAGCCAATGCCAGATAATCCAGTTTGTTAAAGTCATTCTTTTGTAAAGCTGCATCGGCAGTCTGTTTAATGCTTTCCCAGGCTTCCTGCAATTTCGGTTCATTCTGCATACGCTGCTTCACTTGCTGAATGCGTTGCGGAGTATATAAGAGTGAAGGATGATTTATTTTCTGCGCTTGTATATATGATGACGAAAGACACAAAAAACAGATGATAGCAATAACAGTTTGTTTCATAATATTTGGCTTATTCTATATATTGACTATTTAACAATCTCCGAAACCGTCCGAGAAATCACAGGACTGCCATAGAACGAAGAAAAACCGTCTTCCTTAGCAGAAGGACCTACTACATGGGCGATAAAGAAGCCGTAAACACTATCACGTTTATTTATCCAGGGGTAAGCGCCAGCCCAACCCGGAGAACTGATTTGATAGGCTTCGCCCGTCTTCTTATCTATTAATTCACGCCATTCGCCCAATCCATAGATACCGGTATGCGACTGTCCCAGTGCTATTTCCGTGTATTCCCCGGGAGAAACAAGGGCATCCTTTACTTGATTAGCCTGCATTTCCTTTACTGTCTCCGCAGTCAGTATCCGTTTTCCTTCATACGTTCCTTCATGGTAAATCATAGATAGGAAATGAATATAATCGTTCAAGGTAGTACACAGACCACCACCTAACATCGGGGCATGTCCGCCATCAGTATTTATCGGAGTAAAATGAGAATTCTTCATTTCCAATGGTTGCGCCAATAGTTCTTGAAAGAGAGTTTCAAACTCCTTTCCCATTGCCACTTCCGCCATTCTTCCGGCAATCTGCATGGCAAGCCCTCCATACTGGAACCGGCTTCCCGGAGTAAAAACCGTATCTAACGGCAATATCTCAATAATGGCAGAATCCAAATGATTGTAATTATCTACGCGCGGTTCAGGAAGATAGGGACGCACTCCGGAAGTATGAGATAACAATTGTCGTAAAAGGATTTTTCCTTTGGCATCTCCCTTAAACTCCGGCAACCACTTTTCCACAGGGTCATCCCATTCCAAACTAGTACTGTCCACTACCGCTCCGATAACAGCAGCAGCCACCCATTTTCCGGCAGAGGCTACGTATACTTTTGTATCAGGAGTATAGCTACCGTAGTTCTTCTGAAAAATGACAGAATCATTCTTTACTACACAAATAGAAGCACCGGGATAGTACTCTTTACTCACCCAGCCTTGAATAACAGAATCTAATGAAGAGAAGTTATAACGACTCCCTTGTACGGATGATACATTGCAGGAACCTGCAATTAAACAGATACTTATAAAAATTACGATTAATAATCTTCCCTTCATTTTCGTTATCTATTAACTTCGTATTAAACACAAATTACACGAACTACGTTGTTGTTTGATGCAATTATAATTATAAAACCGCGTAATTCGTGTAATTCGTTCTTAAAATTTTCTATTTCGACTGCAAATCCCAATATACCACATAACGCTGATGATGCAAATCATAAAGCGGACGAATCACATCTCCTTGTTCTGTTGTAAATTTCAGTTCTTTTCCTGTACGCTGCAAAGTACGTTCCGGATGTTTCATATCTATTTTCAATGAGGTACGCAAATCGGCAGGCACATGGAAATTATAAGTATAATAATCATTATAAAGAGCAGGATTAGAGAAAGGTGCGGGAGCCTGCATACCTTCCGTACCCCGTTCTCCGGCAAGCACTAACGGGCCATACAATAAAGCCACTTTATTCGGATTATCGGGAGTGGCTTCCAATTCAATCTGCATCGGGTAAGTAGCCGAGATACGGTCATTATCTTTCCAGTCACGGGTGATAGCGATGTAAGAACCCGGCTTTTGTTTTACTGCCACTTTTTTACCGTTCACAAGAACTTCCGCTTTTTTACTCCATGAAGGATATCTTAGATAAACAGTAGTGCGAACCGGTTTCTCGGCACGAATAGTTAACAGGGTCGTTTCCTCTTTCGGAAATTCCGTTTCCTGAAGAAGGGTTAATCCTTTTTCTTTCCAGGTGACTTGGGAAGGAATAAACAGATTTACATAGATTCCCTGGTTGTTGTGGTAGTAGATAGCTTCTCCGTATTTAGCATGATTTTCGAATCCACTGCCGACACAACACCAGAAAGAGTTCTCTTTGGTACTATACAGTTTATGTGAGCCCGAAAGTAAGGGTAAGAAATAAGTGACCATTCCTGTTTCCGGATCTTGCTGTCCCAGAATATGATTATATAGTGCCCTTTCATAATAATCGGCAATAGATGAATCGCCCGTCCAACAGAAAAGATGACGACTAAGCTTCAACATATTATAAGTACAGCAGGTTTCTCCGGTATAGCCGGTCAAGTGTTTAGAAAATTTCTTCGGGTCGAAAAAATGCTCCTTATCACTACTGCATCCCGGAGCAAAAGTATGGTGGTCAATCATAGTATGCCAGAAGAATTCCGAGAGCTTTTTGCTGGTCTCATTCTCTGTCAGTTCATAGTTACGCGCTTCGGCTATGACTTTCGGGATAAACGTATTCGTATGCTTGGTTCCCAAATCGTCCCGAAGTTCTTTCAACGGGTCAATTACATCATTATGGTAGAAATATTCAGCCAACCAACGGTACCGTTCATCTCCTGTGATAGCATACAAATTGTAGAATGATTCATTGACACCTCCAAACTCATTACGTATCATGAGTTTGCGGGTTTCTTCACTAAGTGGTTTCAGTTTGTTATAAGCCCAGTCGCCCATTTTGGTCACTGTTTTCAAAGCCTGCTGATTATCTGCATACAGATATTGGTCTATCAGGCCGGAATAAAGCTTATGCAAAGTGTACCAAGGTGCCCAAACACTCTTTCCCCGGATATTACGGTTTATCAGTTCTTCGGGAAAAGCACTTAAATATCCGCCTTTCAAAGCGTTCTGAACCTCGGTCAGCCCGTTGACAAGGCTATCCCCTTTCAACTTGAAAATCTCACTTCCGGTAGCAGCATACATCAAAGCGTAAGCCGAAAGCAGATGTCCGGTAGTATGTCCGCGGAGCTCACAGTCCAAAGATTCCCAGCCACCGAGTTTTTTCACTGTCATATAACCGCCTTCACGACCCGCAAAGACTCCGGCATTTGTCCGGAAACTATGCAACAGGCGACTTACGTCAATAGAGGTCATCCATGCGGAATCCCGCAACATATTGTCACGAAAGCGACTCGGTAATAAACGGACGTCCTTCAAATCAAAACTTTCTACCCGAACAGGAGCCACTGTCTCTTTTTTCATTTTCCCCTGGTGCTGTCCGGGGTACACAGATTGAGCCGACGATATAGCCGATACTGCCAATAATGCGATTGCAACTAAAGATTTCTTATTCATAATCATTTTTAATATCCTTATTTATTATTGGATACGAATAGACTCCGCCTATTACTCAATGCAAAAATACGAATTTAATATTTCATGGATAAATGAAAAAACTTCGTTCTACCGGTTCGGCAGTCTGTACTTCTCCTGCCAATCCATATTGCCATGCCACCACAGTCACTTTCAACGGGAACTTACTGCGTGGGGGAATTCGAGTAAATACCAACTTGTTTCCCTCTATTTCTGCCGGCCCTTCTTTCACGTAGTAATATACGGGTAACCCGCAATCGGAAGTTGCATGTAAAGAGATAGTTTCCGTGCCTTGCTTCACATCGTCAAGACCCGGGAAAAGAATATGCTGACGTTTACCTTCCGTATTGCGATAGGGAATCCGGAAACTAAGTTCCTGAACTGTGCTTTTATAGTGCTTGTCACCGTCATTACCGGCTAGAAGGCAAATATCTCCCGTACGGCGCTGATTGTACATTCCCATACGGTAGAAACGGACAGTAAAAGTAGTGTCGTTCACTTTCTGAACCGGGCCACAGATACGGGTTATTTCAGGAGAAGTGAGCGAATGTTCGTCAGAAATTGCAGTATGCAAGCTATCCGTATATACAGCTTTCAGATGAAAAGTCAATCCGTCTTTTTCCGGCAGGAAGCGGGCGGCAACTTTCACATGGGATTTGGGATTATATGTGAGTAATTGCCCCTTTTGTACAAAACCTAAATATTGTGGTTTCTTCCCTCTCTCCCGGCGATAGCGTTCTTCCGTCATTTCAGCCATTTCCTTATCGAAATACCAGAATGCATCGTGCGAGTCTCCTTTATACTCTTTATAAGGAGCAGCTTTTGCACGTTTCTTCTGATTCGGATGCCACCTTTCGGCAAGCCAGCCATTCTGCGGATTCAGTTTCTTCAATTCCACAGGCTTATTCAAATCATACGTTGCAGGCATACGATATTCCAGTGCTTTCTTTAAGAACAACGCAATATAACCAGCGGTGCGGTCGGCTATATCGAAATGTCCTCGTCCTGTGTCGCAAAGGAAAGAGACGCAACTTTTAGGATACATCATACGGAATGCCAAAGCCGGATTTACACGGTCTTCCCACCATTCGTATTCGCCTTCAATCATCAATCCAGGGATGCCGTCAATCGTACGTTTTCCCCACTCCATATTGTCACGACCATATCCGGTAAGGTTAGTGCGTGGCGCATCTCCATGCAAAGAGATAATGGCTAATGTGCGGTCGGGATTCCAGGCCGCAAAGTTCCACGGATAGGTAGCCATTGCCGAATGTCCGAACGGAACAATCGGAGCATATTTCAATTCGTTATATCCGCTAACAGAAGCAAAGTCATCCAGCATTTGTTCAAATGCCTTCTGGCTTCCGGCAGTTATGTCCCATTTCTGATCCCACCCCGGAGTTATCCATATCAGTGCCAGACCTATTTCAGACATTTTCTCCCGAAACAAGGCGTTCTCAAACAAAGTTTCTTCCGTCATATTATGAGTACCTATCATAACCCCTTTTACTTGGACACAATCAGACGGTATCCATAAAAAAGCCTGCGGATGGTCATTCGTCTCGTTGGAAACAATACCCGAAATCTGCACGGACCACTGCCATTCGGCAGCTATGCTACTTGGCAATAAACTGACAGCCAATATTACAAATATAAAAAAACGAAGTAGTTTCATGTTTAATTCATTTATCATTCTCCCATATAATACGCAGTAATGACTACATATACTCAACCGAAAAATATAAAAAAACTATTATTATCGGAAGCCTTTCACCGGCTATTCCACAAAAACGTTGTATCTTTATTCTCAATTAAGAAAGGAGTTATATGGATTTACGTACAGCAAATGTCACAAGATATATTCTTGCCCTGCGGGAAGGGGGCTCATTACCGGCTTTGGCCGAAGCTGACGATGAATTTAAGTATGTGGTAAAGTTCAGAGGGGCAGGACACGGGACGAAAGCGCTGATTGCCGAACTGATTGGCGGGGAAATTGCCCGTACGTTGGGGTTCAGAGTACCGGAGATTGTTTTTCTGAACCTGGACGAGGCTTTCGGACGGACGGAAGCGGACGAAGAAATACAGGATTTGCTTCAATGGAGCCGCGGGTTGAATCTGGGGCTGCATTTTCTGTCGGGAGCATTAACATTCGACCCCGTTGTGCATAAGGTAGACGGTAAGACAGCCTCGCAAATTGTGTGGCTGGATGCCTTATTGACCAATGTAGACCGTACTATCAAAAATACGAATATGCTGATGTGGCATAAGGAACTGTGGTTGATTGACCATGGGGCTTCCCTCTATTTTCACCATTCATGGACTACTTGGCAAAAGCATGCGCTTAGTCCGTTCGTGCAGATAAAAGACCATGTGCTGTTGCCGTTTGCTGATAAATTGGAAGAGGTGGATGCTGAGTTCAAGCAACTGCTGACTTCTGATAAAATCCGGGAAATAGTCAATGCAGTTCCCGACGACTGGCTGAACTGGACAGACGGACAGGAAACTCCGCAAGACCTGAAAGATATTTATATTCAATTTTTAGAAGAAAGGATAAACCATTCCGAAACATTTGTAAATGAAGCGCAAAATGCAAGAAAGGCACTTATATGAATACGCAGTCATCCGTTTCGTCCCCAGGGTTGAACGTGAGGAATTTATTAATGTAGGTATTGTACTGTTTTCCAAACGGTGCAAGTATCTTAAATCCCTTTATACAATAAATGAAAATAAATTGAAACTGTTTTCTTCCGAATTGGACGTTAGTTGTTTGAAAGAGGGATTACAGGTCTTTGATAAGATATGTCTGGGGAATAAGGAAGGGGGAGCGATAGCGAATATGGATATTCCCGACAGATTCCGCTGGCTGACTGC
>NZ_MNQN01000063.1:0-16453 GCF_001915455.1 Bacteroides sp. 43_46
ATAAAATTAATCCTATTGTTAGCAGAGCAAAGATATAAAATCCTTTTTATACAATATGTCAAAGAACACTTGATTCTTACTTTTTACACAACCTCCCCGGAAGGAGGGGAATGGAGTTACCACCGACTTGTTAAATGCACATTATAATTATATCTAAAGAAAAACCTTCTTTTTTCTAACGTTCTTTTTCTATCTCCTATTATCAATCCTCTATTATCTTATTTTCTCCTACTATCTTATCTTCCTCTATTATCAATCTCCTACTATCTTATCTTCCTCTATTATCAATCTCCTACTATCTTATCTTCCCCTATTATCAATCTCCTACTATCTCATCTTCCCCTATTATCAATCTCCTACTATCTTATCTTCCTATTTCCCGTACATTTTTTCGTAATAGCCTTGATAATCTCCGCTAGTTACT
The DNA here is from genome assembly GCF_001915455.1 of Bacteroides sp. 43_46. Classification (NCBI taxonomy): domain Bacteria; kingdom Pseudomonadati; phylum Bacteroidota; class Bacteroidia; order Bacteroidales; family Bacteroidaceae; genus Bacteroides; species Bacteroides sp. 43_46. Next base: position 425 of record NZ_MNQN01000063.1, read on the forward strand.
TCTTCCACCCACGGCTGGTTATTCAAGTACCATTCGATAGTCTTCACAATGCCGACTTCGAATTTCGTTTCGGGATACCAACCTAAGGCATTGGTAATTTTGGTCGGGTCGATTGCGTAACGCTGGTCGTGTCCGAGGCGGTCTTTGACAAAAGTAATCAAATCCTCGTTAATCCAGTCGATTGAGATTTCTCCGTTTTCACCTTTCACTTTCTTTTTAAGCATTTGGCGATACTCGGGATGTTCCGTCATCAAGCGGTGAATGGTCGAGATAGTCAGTTTCACAATTTCGAGGTTTGTCTTTTCGTTGTGTCCACCTACGTTGTAGACCTCTCCCTCTTTGCCTTCGCGCACAACGAGGTCAATCGCCTTGCAATGATCTTCCACATACAACCAGTCACGCACGTTACTTCCGTCGCCGTAGACAGGCAGATGTTTACCTTCAAGGATATTCTTGATAATCAATGGAATCAGTTTTTCCGGGAAATGATACGGGCCGTAGTTATTTGAGCAACGGGTAATCGTAACCGGCATTTTATAAGTGTCGTGATAGGCCATAACGACCATATCCGCGCTAGTCTTGGAAGCGCTGTACGGGCTATGCGGACAAAGCGGCGTAGCCTCCGTGAAAAACCCTTCAGCACCCAGAGAGCCATACACTTCGTCGGTAGAAACCTGATGATAACGCACACCTTTCCTCCAAGTCGGGTAGCCCTGTTCGTCCTTGCCCATTACCCACGCGCGGCGTGCACAGTCCAACAAGTTCTGCGTGCCGAGAATATTAGTAATCAAGAACAACTGCGGGTTTTCAATGCTACGGTCCACATGGCTTTCGGCAGCGAAATTCACCACGTAATCGAAGCGATACTCAGCAAACAGACCGTCTACTACTTCGCGGCTACAAATATCTCCCTTGATAAAAAAGCAGCGTTCATTGTCGATATCCTTGGCAATGGTTCCCAAATTTCCTGCATACGTCAAAGCATCCAGAATCACGACCTTCACGTCGCTATGTTTTGCCAGAATATACTTAATGTAGTTTGCGCCGATAAATCCTGCGGCACCGGTCACCAGATAAGTTTTCATATATTTCTTATTATGTTGATTTTAGGATTGTTTTGCCAGTTCAATAAGGTATTTGCCGTATTCCGTCTTTTCGAGTTGCCGGCCGAGCAGAAGCAGCTGTTCCGTCGGAATCCAGCCCTGACGCCATGCGATTTCTTCGATGCAACTGACATAAAAACCTTGACGGTTCTGAATGGTGGCAACAAAGTTAGAGGCTTCCAGCAAACTGTCACAGTTACCGGTATCGAGCCATGCAAATCCACGTCCGAAAAGTTCCACTTTCAGCGTGTCTTCTTCCAGATAGAGGCGGTTTAAGTCCGTTATTTCATATTCTCCACGGGCGGAAGGACGGAGGGCGGCAGCCTTTTCCGTCACGGTAGCGTCATAGAAATACAATCCGGGAACGGCATAATTGCTTTTCGGAACGGCAGGTTTCTCTTCCAGGGAAACGACTTTGCCCGTCTCGTCAAATTCCACCACACCGTAAGCGCGGGGATCTTTCACGTAATAACCGAATATGCAAGCTCCTTTCTCCACACTGGCAGCACGGCGGAGCATGGCGGAAAATCCCTGGCCGTAGAACATATTATCGCCCAAAATCAGACATCCCGGTTCACCGTTCAGGAAATCGGCTCCCAATACGAAAGCCTGTGCCAGACCGTTGGGTTGCTCCTGCACCTGATAAGAGAAGGACATTCCCAGTTCTTCACCTGTTCCCAGCAGATCGCGGAACATCGGCAAGTCACGTGGAGTAGAGATAACCAATACTTCGCGTATTCCCGCCAACATCAGTGTAGACAACGGATAATAAATCATCGGCTTGTCGTACACAGGCATGATCTGTTTAGAAATCGCCTTAGATAGCGGATAGAGGCGGGTAGCACTTCCACCGGCCAGAATAATTCCTTTCATGTTCGTCTTTGTTATTCATTCACTGGCTGCAAAGGTCGGAAAGAAATCCGAAATGACAAAAATAATGCGAAGTTATTTATCCGCCAGCTCGATAACTTCCAAATCCTTGAACGCTCCTTCGTCAATGACAAACCGCACCAATGTACGTACTTTATGAAATCCGGACATTCCCGCCGCTCCCGGGTTGATGTGCAGCATATCCAACGTTTTGTCATATTTCACCTTTAATATATGAGAGTGCCCGCTGATAAAGAGTTTCGGCGGCCGCGTCATCAGGCTTCCGACAATGGAAGGATCGTACTTTCCCGGATAGCCTCCGATGTGTTTTATGAGTACTTCCGCACCGTCCACCGTAAAACGGTTCACCTGCGGAAACAACTTCCGGATTTCCTGCCCATCAATATTCCCGTAGACTGCCCGTAACGGCCGGAAAGCCGCCAATTTTTCCGCTACTTCCAACGAACCGATATCGCCCGCGTGCCAGATTTCATCGCACGGTTCAAAATATTCCAGGTATTTCTCGTCCCAGTAAGCGTGAGTATCTGATAATAATCCTATTCTTGTCATAATTTTCTTTGTTTAATCCCGCAAAGATACTATATTTGGAAAAATCTTAAAGTACATGGAAAGCAAATATAATTATTTCAAGCGAGATATCAGTTGGCTCTCATTCAATTACCGCGTATTGTTGGAGGCAACGGATGAACATTTGCCGCTCTACGAGCGGATTAACTTCATCTCAATCTACTCTTCCAATCTGGAGGAGTTTTACAAAATCCGGGTGGCCGACCATAAAGCAGTGGCTTCCGGAGCAACGGAAAGCGATGAAGAAACCGTACAATCTGCCCGTGAACTGGTAGAGGAAATCAACCGGGAAGTCACCCGGCAGCTGGACGACCGTGTGCACATCTACGAACAGAAAATACTCCCCGCCCTACGTAGAAACCATATCATTTTCTATCAGGACAGACACGTGGAGCCGTTCCACCAACAATTTATCAAAGATTTTTTCCGGGAAGAAATCTTCCCTTACCTGCAACCCGTACCGGTATCGAAGGACAAAATCGTCTCTTTCCTCCGGGACAACCGCCTCTATCTGGCCATACGAGTTTATCCGAAAAAAGAGAATGAGACAGAGCAACGGCAACAGCCGTATTACTTCGTCATGAAACAGCCTTATGCCAAAGTGCCCCGTTTCATCGAACTTCCCGCACATGAGAAAGACCATTATCTGATGTTCACCGAAGACATCATCAAGGCGAACTTAAACCTGATCTTCCCCGGCTACGACGTCGACTCCAGCTACTGCATCAAGATCTCCCGCGACGCTGACATCCTGATTGACGACACCGCCAGCAGCGCCGACCTTGTAGCCCAACTGAAGAAAAAAGTAAAGAAACGCAAGATCGGCGACGTCTGCCGCTTCGTCTACGACCGCGCCATGCCGCAAGACTTCCTCGATTTTCTGGTGGACGCCTTCCGCATCCAGCGTGACGAGCTTGTCCCCGGCGACAAGCATCTGAATCTGGAAGACCTGCGTCACCTCCCCAACCCGAACAAGTCGCTCCACAGCCTTGAGAAGCCAAAGCCGATGAAGCTAACCGTCCTCGACGAGAAAGAATCCATTTTCAACTACGTCGCCCGGAAGGACCTGCTCTTATATTATCCGTATCATTCCTTCGAACACTTCATCCATTTCCTTTATGAAGCCGTTCATAACCCGGAAACGCGGGAAATCATGGTCACACAATACCGCGTGGCAGAAAACTCCGCCGTTATCAACACCCTGATAGCCGCCGCCCAAAACGGCAAGAAAGTAACCGTATTCGTTGAGCTGAAAGCCCGCTTCGATGAAGAGAACAACCTTGCCACCGCCGAAATGATGCAAGCCGCCGGCATAAAGATAATATATAGTATCCCGGGACTGAAAGTGCATGCCAAGGTAGCCCTCGTCCGCCGTCGCGGACAGAACGGCGAGAAGCTCCCCAGCTACGCTTATATCAGCACCGGCAATTTCAACGAGAAGACTGCCACCCTCTACGCCGACTGCGGCCTGTTCACCTGCCGCAAGGAAATCGTGAACGACCTATACAACCTCTTCCGCACCCTGCAAGGTAAAGAAGACCCCAAATTCACGACTCTCCTTGTCGCCCGCTTCAACCTCATCCCCGAACTGAACCGCCTCATCGACCGTGAAATAGAACTTGCCGACCAAGGCAAGGGTGGACGTATCATCCTCAAGATGAACGCCCTCCAAGACCCTGCAATGATTAACCGCCTCTATAACGCCTCCGAACACGGCGTTCAGATCGACCTCATCGTCCGTGGCATCTGCTGTCTCATCCCCGGGCAGTCATACAGTCGTAACATCCGTGTCACCCGTATTGTCGACAGTTTTCTGGAACACGCCCGCATCTGGTACTTCGGCAACAACCACCACCCGAAAGTATTCATGGGTTCCCCCGACTGGATGCGCCGCAACCTCTACCGGCGTATCGAAGCGGTCACCCCGATACTCGACCCCGACCTACGTGCCAGCCTGATAGAAATGCTGAACATCCAACTGGCCGACAACCAAAAAGCCTGCTGGGTAGACGCCCAACTGCAAAACGTATTCAAGAAAAGAACGCCCGGTACCCCAAGCGTCCGCGCACAATATAATTTTTACGAGCAACTAAAAAACAGCCTGCTCCCACATAATCCCACATAAAATCCCACATAATCCCACATAATCCCACATAATCCTATATAACCCTATATAACTATAACACATATAACGCCCCATGCCGCACCCACCCGCATGGTTTCCCCGGACTACTTTTTTATCCGTCAAGCGAGCTTCCTGGTGGTAATTTAGCTAGTCGGTGGTATCTCCATTCCCCTCCTTCGGGAAGGAGGGGTGGCTGAAAGCCGGGGTGGTAGGTGGATACACAATGCTGATAATAACTGACTTACGCATTCACCTACCACCTCCCCCTACGGGTACTCCTCCTTCCCGAAGGAGGAGAATGGAGATACCACCGACTATAAACTGTCAAGTCATTATTTTACTAATTCACCTTATAACCAAATTTTTTCTTTGTTTCTCTGTCTCTTTCTTTTGTTTCAAGACAAAAGAAAGATAGTTGTAACACAAATGTAACAAGTATGACATCCCCCTGCAACCTCAAACTCCGTCCTTTGCAGGCGGAAATAACATACACACATTTATGGAGACAATTTATTTATGCATTATCATTTTCCTCTTCGTACTAGCCATATTCGACCTGATCGTCGGTGTGAGTAACGATGCGGTTAACTTCCTCAATTCGGCGGTAGGTGCCAAGGCGGCCTCCTTCAAGACCATCCTGTTTATTGCAGGCATCGGCATATTCATCGGAGCATCGCTCTCTAACGGCATGATGGACATTGCCCGGCACGGCATCTACCAACCCGAGCACTTCTACTTTGCAGAAATCATGTGTATCCTGCTTGCCGTCATGCTCACCGACGTTGTCCTGCTGGACGTATTCAATTCAATGGGAATGCCTACCTCCACCACCGTATCCCTCGTCTTCGAGCTGCTGGGAGGAACCTTCGCCCTCTCCCTCATCAAAGTCCGTAACAGCGACACCCTCGGGTTGGGCGACCTGATAAACACCGACAAAGCCCTTTCCGTCATCATGGCGATATTCGTATCCGTGGCAATCGCCTTCTTTTTCGGTATGCTCGTCCAATGGCTGGCCCGTGTCATCTTCACGTTCAACTACACGAAAAAGATGAAATACAGCATTGCACTGTTCGGAGGCGTGGCCGCCACCTCCATAATCTATTTCATGCTCATCAAAGGACTGAAAGACAGTTCCTTCATGACCCCCGAAAACAAGCAATGGATACAGGACAACACTTGGATGCTTATCAGTGTGTTCTTCGTATTCTTCACCATACTAATGCAGATCCTTCACTGGCTGAAAATCAATGTCTTCAAAGTAGTAGTACTCATGGGTACTTTCGCCCTCGCCCTCGCCTTTGCCGGCAATGACCTTGTGAACTTCATCGGCGTTCCCCTCGCAGGTTTCTCGTCCTTCATGGATTTCACGGCCAACGGCAACGGCAATCCGGACGGATTTCTGATGACCTCACTGCTCGGCCCCGCCAAAACTCCGTGGTACTTCCTCATCGGCGCCGGCGCTATCATGGTCTACGCCCTTTGCACCTCCAAGAAGGCACACGCGGTAATCAAAACTTCCGTCGACCTCTCCCGTCAGGACGAAGGCGAAGAAACCTTCGGAAGCACCCCGATAGCCCGTACAATCGTCCGTTTCAGCATGACACTTGCCAACGGCATCTCACGCATCACCCCGGACAGCACCAAGAAATGGCTGGACACCCGCTTCCGAAAAGACGAAGCGATCATCGCCGACGGAGGTGCTTTCGACCTCGTCCGCGCCTCCGTGAACCTTGTCCTTGCCGGCCTGCTCATCGCACTGGGAACTTCGCTGAAACTCCCGCTGTCCACCACTTACGTCACTTTCATGGTAGCCATGGGTACTTCGCTCGCCGACCGTGCCTGGGGACGTGACTCAGCCGTTTACCGTATCACAGGCGTACTGAGCGTCATCGGCGGTTGGTTTATCACTGCCGGAGCTGCCTTCACGATCTGTTTCTTCGTCGCCCTCGTGCTGCATTTCGGTGGAAATATTTCAATCATTGCCCTCATCGCTCTGGCAGCATTCATCCTGATACGCAGCCAGGTGATGTATAAGAAACGCAAAGCAAAAGAACAAGGCAACGAAACTCTCAAACAACTGATGCAAACATCGGACAGCGAAGAAGCGCTGCAACTGATGCGCAAACATACCCGCGAAGAGCTTTGCAAAGTTCTCGAATACGCAGAGACGAACTTCGAGTTGACCGTCACCTCGTTTATCCACGAAAACTTGCGGGGACTGCGCCGTGCCATGGGTTCCACAAAGTTCGAGAAACAACTTGTCAAGCAGATGAAGCGCACGGGAACGGTAGCCATGTGCCGCCTCGACAATAACACCGTGCTCGAAAAAGGGCTGTACTACTATCAGGGCAACGACTTTGCCAGCGAACTAGTGTATAGCATTTCCCGCCTTTGCGAACCGTGTCTGGAGCATATCGACAATAACTTCAATCCGCTGGACGCTATCCAAAAAGGAGAATTCAGCGATGTGTCCGAGGACATTACTTACCTGATTCAGCAATGCCGCAAGAAAATGGAGAATAATGAGTACAACGATATGGAAGAAGAAGTCCGCCGTGCCAACGACCTCAACGGACAGCTTTCGTTACTGAAACGCAAGGAGTTGCAGCGCATCCAAAGTCAGGCGGGCAGTATCCGGGTCAGCATGGTTTATCTGACAATGGTTCAGGAGGCACAGAACGTGGTGACTTATACAATCAACCTGATGAAAGTAAGCCGGAAATTCCAAGTGGAAACGGAAATGCCGTAAAAGTCAGACGGAAATGTTACAGAAGTCTCAGACAGAGATGTTACGATGAAATATATAAAAACACACAAAAGAGGGTTTATTCAAAGTGCAGAATTACTAAGTCATTTTTAGGTTGGGGAACCATAGATGTACAATGAGAGATAAACCCAAAAACAGGCAGAGGGTGACTAAACAGTCGGAAGTTTTCAGATACTCTTGACTTTTAGTCACCCTCTTTTTTTGTCCGTTCCACCTGCCCGCTTTCGCTTGGTGGAACTACGTGCGGGTGGCACGTTTTCGTTTTACGTCATACTTTTCTTTCTTTTTTCCTGCCGGTCTCTCTTTTTTTCTGCCGGCTGCTAGTCCTTCTCCGTCTTTCCGTTTCTCCGCCGACGGAAGCGCAGAAGCGCTTCGAGAATATCAAGCAGTTTTTCAAGAAATAGTTTCATCTTTTTCTTTTTTTAAGGTTAATAATTCGTTTAGACAGACGGGTCCGGCGTTACGCCACCGCCACCGGGTGTGTTTCCGCCGCCGGGTTTGTCATCGCCGCCCGGATTTTCCGTATCACCGTCGGCAATCAGACCGGCTGCTACGTCTTTGACGTGTACAAATTCCACTCCGGCAGTCAGTGCGCGGGTCGTGTTTCCGGCAGACCGGGTGTACTCCGGCGTGAACTGACAGCGCAGCGAAACGATTTGCGAGCTGCTGACTTTGCTTTCCTGTTCCACGCCTTTTCCGCAGGCTTTGGCAACCATAGTGAATGTTCCCAATCCTTCGAGACGCACTGTGCGGCTATTGAGCAACTGTTCGCGCATCACGGACATCAGATTCCGAATCACGTTGTGCACGTCGCCCGCCGTCAACGAAGCCTTTTCGGCAATCAATTCCGCCATTTTCTGCGTGTTGACCGTTCTCCCGATTTTCACCAGGCGGGGATAAAAGAGTTTCTGTCCTTCTTTGTTGGCAAGCGTTGCCTGGTAAGGTTTGTAAATTAATGGCATACTACTGTTTTCCTTTCTTTTTAATGATTAATGGATCAATTGTCTCTGTAACCGATTACGCCGACAAAAGTAAACGGGCCAAAGAAAGGCGGGAGACACGATGTGACAAGTCGTGACGGGAGAGAGCAAGTTCAAACCGTTTCGCACAAATGCTGCCTGTAAGTACTTCTGTACAAAGAAGTACCAGACAACAAAAAATCACGTACCTTTATAACCGAAACGAACAATCCAATAAAAAAAGCAGTAACAATGAAAACAACTACCACAGAAACTTCAATTCCGGAAGAGAAAACAACCTCCGCCCGCATACAAGCATACAGTAAAAGTCAACTGGCCGCCCTCTACCTGCCCCACATCCAGCCTGCCTCTGCCCGCCGGACGCTCCGCAGCTGGATTGCCAAAAACACGGAACTGCAAGCGGCACTCGCCCGTTCGGGATATACCGGAAAAGCAATCCTGTTGACTCCTGCACAAGTCGGGCTGTTCTTTCGATTTTTGGGAGAGCCTTAGAAAGCTCTCCGGTACCGGACGAACCCACATCGAGATTGATATACTCATATTCGGGACACATAAGGCAACGTGAACCAGAAAGTGCTGCCCTCGGCAAGCGTCCTGCGCAGCCATATCACGTACCATTTTTAACCAAAAACAATATTCCCAACCCGGATAGAACGGCTGTTCATCTCCGGGTCGGGAATATCTTCATTTCACAATGTACGGATTTGCGAACGAGTAAACCGGCATCAACAAGCGTTTTCCCGGCAGAAGATTATACCAAGTTCTCACAGTACTTATCTTATTTGAACTCATCATCAATATTTCTGCGTTCATTGTCGCCCACAGGTTCCTTCTCTCCCTTTTTAAATACCGTCACATCCTTTTTGAACTTAATTTCGATAAAAAACTTTCTATTCCCTTCGAGATAGAAATGTACCTTTGCGGCGTTTCCGACCAGATAAAGCAGCATCGTTCCCAAGAGGACGACCAAATGGTTGGCGTTGACACACTCATTGGAAAGACACTTGACCAGTTTGAAAATCGACGACCAGCTAGCCGCCGTTTTCTGCGTTCTGAACGAGAATATACGTCTGACCGTTGATATGGAGGTGTCTGTTTGTTTGGCAAAATAAACCTCTTTGTAATTGTTCTCATAAGAACAAATTTTCACCTCGTCGATTACTTTTCCTTTTTCCTGCCAGTCTTCTTCGTCGAAATCACTAGATCTTCTCCGATTCCTCTCATGCTTGTTTGTACCCGTTTCCACTTTACTTTTAGCTGCGTTTTCAACTACATTTTCAACACTTGTTTTAGTTCCATTGTCCACAGTATCAACTGTTTCACTAGATAATTGTTTTGTCATCATAATTAATATTTCGTAAATAATGCCGACAAATATCGGATATTATTTTTAACATTATGCGTCACGCGTGACACTTTCTTACTTTATCTCCTAAAATAACTCAAACATGAACCCTTTATGTGTTACCCTTCCTCTACCTTTACCGACGAAATCAATGAAAAATAATTGAATATAATGACCGAAATTAAAAAAAATCATTCCCTCCGGCGGATACGACTCATGAAGCGGGCCGCCGTTATTCGTCAAAACAATGGCATGGACAAACGCGAGGCACTTGTCGTTGCGCATCAGATAGACGTTTTAATTCGCAAAATGTACTTAGCTAACGTCAGTTTTTATTATACCAAGCAGGACGGAAGCATCCGTCACGCCGTAGGAACGCTCACCGGATACGAACATTGTTTCCACCGCCCGTATACGCCACGGCCGGAAAACACGTTCGTCGTCTACTACGACCTCGAAGCCAAAGGCTGGCGGACATTCCACGCCGAAAATTTCCTCCGTGCCGAATGAGGACGCCCGAAGAACGCAAAGAGTGGGAAAGGCTCTGCCGACAATACAACGTAGATTCGCTCTACGAGGCGATCGAAGGCTGCCGGGAGGAACTGGAATTCCTCGTCCACTGCGCCGAACGCCTCGAACCGCTGCCGGACGATGACACGCCGGCACTCCGCCCCCGCCGCGCAACGATTGCAGACCACGCCGTTTAACACATACAGTCCACGCCGTTTCTGTGTGCACGAAACGCCGTTTTATGAAGACAGGAAACGCCGTTTCTCTTTCCGCATCCGGCGGAGGAGGACTATTTTTAACAAAGCATAATTTTATTAACATTATAAACAACATCAAGTATGGAAAACTGGAGATTTATCAAAGAAAACAATGATTATATGGTGTCGGACCACGGGCGGATCATGAGCCTGAAGAAACCTCAAAAAAAGATATTGAGCAGCAGTCTCCTCCACAATGGTTATGAGGCTATATACATTTATCAGAAAGGGATTCATGCCGCGCGCTATGTGCACCGACTGGTAGCGGAAACGTTTATCCCCAACCCGAAAAAACTCCCGCAAGTGAACCACCTCGACGGAAATACGCTCAACAATCATGTGTCCAACCTCGAATGGTGCGACGCCTACGACAACTTGATGCACGCTATCCGCACCGGGCTTCGTCCCGTTAACGTGCCGCGCTCCATTCCCTGCGCCGTGACGGACGAAAGCGGGACGATCCTCCACCCGTACCCTTCCATGAAGTCAATGGTGAAAGAGGAAAAACTGAACAGCGCGCAATACAGCTGGTTGCAACTGAAACTCACGCATCCCGAACGGGTACGGCTGCATACGATGCGGCGGTGGCACCTGCCTTATCTGCCCATTCCTCCCGACTGCACCCCCGTCCGCCACTCCGTCACCCGGCAATATTACCGGCTCCTGTCCGCCGAAGAGGCCGCCGCGCTGGGGTTCAGCTACCGGAGCGTCCGAAGGGAGAAAGGCATTCACTTAATTATCAGCAATTTAAAATAAACAAAAGAAAGGAGATTTTCAAGATGAAAGACGCTATTATCATTCACTGTTCCGCCACCCGTGCGGAACAGGACATCACCGCCGCCGACATCGAAAGCTGGCATCGTGCCCGCGGATTCTGGACGATCGGTTACCACTATGTCATCCGCCTCGACGGAACAATCGAACCCGGAAGAGACGTCACCCTCGACGGCGCACATTGCATGGGGTGGAACAAACGGGCAATCGGCATCTGCTATGTCGGCGGACTGGACAAGGACGGTCGCCCCGCCGATACACGCACCGACGCGCAACGCACCGCACTCATCCGACTGGTGAAGGCGCTACGGCTTGTCTTCCCCGGTGTGAAGCAGGTGCTCGGACACCGTGACACCAGCCCCGACCTCAACGGCGACGGCGTTATCTCGCCCAACGAGTACATGAAAGCCTGTCCGTGCTTCGATGTTCAGAAAGAGGGATTCTGAACTGAGTCGTACACATCGGTGTCCTCTGCGATGAAATTCAGGGTGCCGCACCCACGAAACCCGAACTAATCATTAATTTTTAATTCAATCCAAATGGCCCGTATTTCCAAATCCGGTTTAGATTATTTTCCACTCGACGTCAATTTCCTGCAAGACAGAAAGGTGCGACGTATCTCTAGCCGTCACCACGCAGCAGGGATTGCCGCGCTCACTTCACTGTTCTGCCTCATCTACAAAGAAAAAGGGTATTATGTCCCGTGGAATCAGGACACATTGTTCGACGTTGCACAGGAAGCCTGTTGCGAGGAGGCGGAAATGCAGGCCATTATCGACGACTGTCTGGCGGTGGGATTATTCGACCCCCATATATATAAGGTGTATAGCGTACTCACTTCACAAGTTATTCAGGAACAATATCACAAAATTATCACCGACAGCCGGAGAAAATACAAATTACCGTTGGAACATTTCTGGCTAATCACGGACGGAGAAACGGAGCAACAAAAGGACGAATACGGAAAGGAAAACAGCATAGCAAAAAGTGAAAACGAAAATAGAAACGAAAATAAAAACGGAAACCGAGCGGGAACCGGAAACGGAACTGTCAGTGATGCAGCAGTAAATGATGTCTATGCTACAAAAACAGGAATTAATGCAGCAAAATCTCCCGAAATTGCTACAACAATCCCACAAACAAAAGAGGAAACAGACACCAAAGGTAAACAGGAAACGGAGAAGGAAAGAGATAGGGGAACTGAAACCAAAGCGGAAAGAGATAGAGATAGAGAGATAGAAAAAGACAAAGAGACAGAGAATAGGCGGAAAGCCGGAAAAGAGACAGAGAATGAAATGCCGCCCGTGCCGTCAAACGGCGTTTTTCAGGCTCCGCCTGTCGTTGTAAGTGGTTTGTCTTTTGGAAATTTCGGAAATTCTTCTGAAATAAAAGAATGTTATTCTGAAGAAAAGGGAACTTATCCTGAAGTAATAGAGAATCCTTCCGGAGAAAAAGGGAATCCCCAAAGAGATAACGGAAGAAACAGTATTCCCCCCCAAGGAGTAACCGCCGGAGGCAGCTCCGAAACTCTCCTGCACATGAACCTTCAAACAATCGGCATCCGGAAAGAACAGACCGTGAACGCAATCACCGCCCTCGCCCGACGCAAAGAACTGGGCGGACCGGGAGGCACTTTATGGAAGATTCTCAGCAACGAATACCGCCCCACCCTGCTCAAAAAAAACGAACCGGGAGATTACATCCTCTGGGCCCTTAATCATCCGACGGAATTTGAGAACACCTACAACGGGACATTGAAGAAACTGGTGAGAGGAAGGTGACGCGGGTGCAACCGCAATCACCTCAACGTTCCGAAGCCCCCTGTGCTATGAAAAAATCGGTTCTTCTTCAAATTTGGTGGTTATTTAGCCAGTCGGTGGTATCTCCATTCCCCTCCTTCGGGGAAGGAGGGGTGGCTGAAAGCCGGGGTGGTAGGTGGATACACAATGCTGATAATAACAGACTTACGCATTCACCTACCACCTCCCCCTACGGGGACTGACTATCAAATTATTGTTGAATACTATCGACTATCAAATTATTATTGAATACTATCGACTATCAAATTATTATTGAATACTATCGACTATCAAATTATTATTTTCTCAATTAATTTTACCACCAAATTTGAAGAAGAATCAAAAAATCCCATAGTTGCCCCCTGTATGAAAAAAGAACTCTAATAATCCACCCCTATAATGAAACAAAACTCTAACAATAAACGGGAACGAAAAAAAATAAACGGGAAGAAAAAAAAATAGACCGACCGTAAAGTCCGCCTATTTCATTTTTCAAGTGCGCCTTGTGATACCCTATTTCTACTAAACGGTACCGGTCCCGCAGTTCTACCCTATTTATTCTTTTTAAGTATCTATTCTACCATTGCAAGTCGGGTAAGTATTTACTTAGGGTGGTACGGAGAATACTCAAAGTGATCGGTTTCACCAACACTTCGGTAGCTCCCACCTTCATCGCGTTTTCCTTGTCGGAGCTGAAAGCATAAGCTGTCTGCATGATAATGGGGATTTCCGTATTCGACTCACGAATAATCTTCGTAGCCTCCAGCCCGTTCATCAACGGCATTTTGATATCCATTAGTATGGCACTCGCTCTATGTTGGTGTTCTTGAAACAACTGCACCATTTCTTCGCCGTTCTTCGCCCATTCGATATCACATTTTTTACCTATGATAGCTTTAATCAATTTAAAGTTGCTGTCGTCGTCCTCAGCCACTAAAATGAGGGGTCTCAGTACACTCGTTTGTTCACTTTCCATATTGTTATTATATTGCTTTTTTTATTTGTCATTTTTGGTTAATATCTCTTTTCAGCCCGCAAGGTATAAAAAATATTCATATATTTCGCTATCTTTGCGCCTCAAAATAAAAGAATAATATGATTTCTGTTGACGGACTGGCCGTGGAATTTGGCGGCACGACCTTATTTAGTGATATTTCTTTCGTTATTAATGAAAAAGACCGTATCGCCCTTATGGGAAAAAACGGTGCGGGTAAGAGTACGCTGCTCAAAATTCTGGCAGGTGTACGGCAACCGACGCGCGGCAAGGTTTCCGCACCCAAAGACTGCGTAGTGGCCTACCTGCCCCAACATTTGATGACGGAAGACGGACGGACAGTGTTTGACGAAACGGCGCAGGCCTTTGCTCACCTGCACGAAATGGAGGCGCAGATCGACCGTCTGAACAAAGAGCTGGAAACGCGGACGGACTACGAAAGCGACAGTTATATGGCTCTCATTGAGGAGGTTTCCGCCTTAAGCGAGAAGTTCTATTCGATCGATGCCACCAACTACGAGGAAGATGTGGAAAAGTCGCTGCTCGGCCTCGGGTTCACCCGCGAGGATTTCCAACGGCAGACGAGCGATTTCAGCGGCGGCTGGCGGATGCGCATCGAGCTGGCAAAGCTGCTGTTGCAGAAACCGGACGTGCTCCTGCTCGACGAGCCGACGAACCACCTCGACATCGAATCTATCCAATGGCTCGAAGATTTTCTGATCAACAACGGCAAAGCGGTGATTGTCATCAGCCACGACCGCAAGTTTGTGGACAACATCACCACCCGCACTATTGAAGTGACAATGGGACGTATCTACGATTATAAAGTGAATTACTCCCAATATCTGACCTTGCGCAAAGAACGTCGCGAACAGCAACAGAAGGCTTATGACGAGCAGCAGAAATTTATCGCTGAGACGAAAGAGTTCATCGAACGCTTCAAAGGAACGTATTCGAAGACGTTGCAAGTGCAGAGCCGTGTCAAGATGCTGGAAAAGCTGGAACTGCTGGAGGTAGATGAGGAAGATACTTCCGCTTTGCGGTTGAAATTTCCGCCTTCGCCCCGTTCGGGAAGTTATCCGGTGATTATGGAAGGTGTCGGCAAAACGTATGGCAATCACGTGGTGTTCCGCAACGCAAACCTGACGGTGGAACGCGGGGACAAGGTTGCCTTTGTCGGGAAGAACGGCGAGGGTAAATCTACGCTCGTGAAGTGTATCATGAAGGAAATCGAACACGAGGGGACACTGACGCTGGGCCATAACGTACAAATAGGATATTTTGCACAAAACCAGGCTTCGCTCATGGACGAAAACCTGACGGTTTTCCAGACGATCGACGATGTGGCGAAAGGTGAGATCCGGAACAAAATCCGTGATTTGCTGGGTGCGTTTATGTTTGGCGGACCGGAGGAATCAATGAAGAAGGTGAAAGTGCTTTCGGGCGGGGAACGGACACGTCTGGCAATGATTAAATTGTTGCTGGAACCGGTCAATCTCCTCATTCTCGATGAACCCACGAATCACCTCGACATGAAAACCAAAGATATTCTGAAACAGGCGCTACTCGACTTCGACGGCACTCTGATCGTTGTCTCCCACGACCGTGACTTCCTCGACGGACTGGTTTCAAAGGTGTATGAGTTTGGCAATCAGAAAGTGACGGAACATCTTTGCGGCATCTACGAGTTCCTTGAAAAAAAGAAAATGGATTCGCTGCAAGAACTGGAAAAGAAATAAAATAGTATCCCTTTATTGCCGGTAGTATCCCTTTCTCTTTCTTCCCGAAGGAGGAGGGTTCTTCTTCAAATTTGGTGGCAATTTAACCAGTCGGTGGTATCTCCATTCCCCTCCTTCGGGGAGGTTGTGTAAAAAGTAAGAATCAAGTGTTCTTTGACATATTGTATAAAAAGGATTT